>NZ_JBHJQP010000050.1:0-45986 GCF_042262625.1 Streptomyces sp. NPDC056347
CGACCGCACCGCCCACGGCCTTCACCCCGCTCCCGTAACCGACACACCCGACACGGTGATCGGTTTTCCTCGCTCGTTCGGCGTAGGAAGTCCCTCTCGCGAGGGACCGCTCAACTTGCGTGTTTCGCGCGGACAGTGTTCGGAATCAGTGCTTCCGCCGCTGGTACGGCACCGGCCCGGCACTTCGACAAAGGCCCGGGAAGCACCATGTCCACCTGAATGGATCAGTCGTGAGGAGCCTCACATATCCCTTTTTCAGCTCGGAAATCCGTCGGTCCGTGAGTCAAGATCCCTGGGACGACAAGCCCCCGCCACCGCGGCGGGGCGGTCCGGGCGGACGCCGAGTCCTGCCGCCGCCCGGATGTCTGGTCGACGAAAGTGGATCGGCAGGAGTGGAGGACCCGAGCACAACGGGTCGGCCCGGACACACCGGACGACCCTCGGGGTGAAGCCGCACCACGCGGCCGGGCGACTTCGCAGGCCCGAACCCGACAGGTCATCCTTCACAGGCGGCTGACGAAGGGTTGCGCATGTCTGCGCAGGTTCATGTCCCGTCTCTGCTCGTCCGGGCCGGAACGGCCTCGGTTCTCACACTCGCCGCCGTCGGCAGCACCGTGTTCGCCCCGGGTGTCCAGGCGGACGCCCAGGCCGCCACCGTGTCGATGAAGGCGCTCGGCATCGCGGCGTCGAAGAAGGGGTCACCGTACCGCTGGGGCGCCGCCGGACCCCACCGCTTCGACTGCTCGGGCCTGACGCTCTACGCGTTCAAGAAGGCGGGCAGGAAGCTCCCTCGTACGACGCAGCAGCAGTACAACCGGACCCGCCACATCTCGGCCTCCCGCCGCCAACGCGGCGACCTGGTCTTCTTCCATTACGGCAGCAGCATCTACCACGTCGGGATCTACGCCGGGGACGGCAGGATCTGGCACTCGCCGAGGACCGGCGCGGTGGTGCGGCTGGAGAAGATCTGGACCAGAAGCGTCTACTACGGCCGGGTCGGCTGAGCCGGGCCGGCCCCCGAAGGTCCTGGTCAACGCTGCACGGGCACCTGCCACGGCAGCGTGACCCTCACCGTCTTGCCGCCGTCGGCGGTGGCGGTGACCGTGAGCCGCCCGCCGCGCTGCTGGGCCAGGCAACGGATGATTCCCATGCCGCGTCCGTTGTCCTGCCGCACCGCGGCGGGCAGTCGCCTGGGCCGCTGCGGATGGCTGTCCGTCACCCCCACATGGAGTCCCCCCTCCTGATCCAGCCGGAGATCCACCGTGAAGGTGGGCGACTGCCCGAAGGTGTGCTGCACGGCATTGGTCGCGAGCTCGGAGACGATGAGCCGGATGCCGTCGACGAAATCGGCGTCGGCGGCCAGGCCCCAATCGCCGAGCACCCCGGCCACGTATCTGCGCGCGGCCGGAACCGAGACCGGCTCGCTCGGCAGGGTGATGCGTGCCTTCTGATGGTCTGCCACGGCGAGCCGTCCCTTCCCGCCCGGGCCGAACCGAGATCGGACCGGGTCGCGCTTGGCGCCGGATTGCCCCTGATGCTGCCGTCTGTGACGGTGCTGCACCACGATATGCATATATCTATCGCTCAATGCGGTGAACCCTGCCACATATGCCCGTGAACGGCGGCACACTGTCCGGTCGGCGGAACACGGAGGGAGGCCGCGCATGCAGCACGGCCCTGCGGTACGGCGCCGCAAGCTCGGGGAAGAACTGCGGAGCCTGCGCCACGCGTCGGGGCTCACCAGCCGGGAGGCGGCCCGGGTGCTCGGCTGGCACCAGTCGAAGGTGAGCCGGATCGAGACCGGGGTGAGCGGGGTGCGGCCCGCCGACGTCACCCGGCTGCTGGACACGTACGGCGTGGACGACCCCCGGCTCCGCGACCTCCTGGCCGCGCTGGCGGGCTCGGCCGGCGGGGGCGGTACGGGCTGGTGGCACGCCTATCGCGGCCTGCTTCCCTCCCAGTACCGCGACTTCATCAGCCTGGAGTCGCAGGCGCGCACCGCACGCACGCTGGAGACCTCCGTGGTGCCGGGACTCCTGCAGACCGCCGACTACGCGCGTGCGGTGACCCGGGCGTCGCTCGACGGGCTGCCCGCCGGTCAACTGGACTCACTGGTGGAGGTGCGGCTGGCCCGCCAGGGGGTGCTGCGGACCGATCCGCCGCTGCGGCTGAGTGCGGTGCTGGACGAAGCGGTACTTCGGCGCGAGGTCGGGGGCCGCCGGGTGATGCGGGAACAGCTGCGCCATCTGACCAGGGTCGCCCAGCTGCCCCATGTCCGGCTCCAGTTGCTGCCGTTCTCGATGGGCGGCTACACCGGACTCACGGGACCTTTCGTTATCTTCTCTTTTCCGAACACTTCAGATCTAGATGTGGTCGTTCTTGACCATTTGACGAGTAGCCTTTACCTGGAGCGGAAAGAAGACCTCGAGGCGTACAGCTCGGCCTTCCGCACCATGCAGGCGCACGCGCTGTCGCCGGAGCACTCGTTGGATCTCATCGCCGCGGTCAACCGTGGCGCACAGTGACCCGGACCGCCCGGAGGGGACCCATGTCGGACTGCCTGGCACAGCACGACTCGTACTGGCGGCGCAGTAGCCGCAGCACAGGTATGAACAACTGCGTGGAGACCGCGCCCTTCTCCGACGGGCGGCTCGCCGTGCGGGACTCCAAGGACCTGTCCAGGGCGCCGCTGAGGTTCTCCGCGACGGCCTGGACCGCCTTCGTCACCGGTCTGCACCGGGCTCCGGCCGACTGACGCCCCCGTCTCCCCGTCCGCCGGTCCGTCCGGTCGGTCGGCGGGCGCGGTCAGCCTGCGGGCGCGGTCCGCCGGACGGTCGACACGGCGGTGGTGATCTGCTCCTCGGTCAGGTCGGCGCGCGCGGTCAGCCGGAGCCGGGACACCCCGTCCGGAACCGACGGAGGCCGGAAGCAGCCCACGGCGACACCGGCCGCACGGCAGTCGGCCGCCCAGCGCACCGCCGCGTCCGCCGAGGGCGCCCGCACCGACACCACGGCCGCGTCGGGCCGTACGGCGGCCAGCCCGGCCGCGGTCAACCGCTCGTGGAGCGCGGTGGCCACCGCCCGGGCCCGGCCGGCCCGTTCGGGTTCGCGGCGCAGCAGTCGCAGACTCGCCAGGGCGGCACCCGCGGCGGCCGGGGCGAGGCCGGTGTCGAAGATGAACGTCCGGCCCGTGTTGACGATGTGCTCGATGACCCGGGCCGGCCCGAGGACGGCTCCGCCCTGGCTGCCGAGGGACTTGGAGAGGGTCAGCGTGGTCACGACCCCGGCGGCGCCGGCGAGTCCGGCGGCGGCCGGCGCGCCCCGGCCGCCCGCTCCGAGCACGCCCAGTCCGTGCGCGTCGTCCACGAGCAGCGCGGCGTTCTCCGTACGGCAGATCTCGGCCAGTTCGGCCAGTGGTGCCGCGTCGCCGTCGACCGAGAAGACCGAGTCCGTGACGGTGAGCGCCCGCCCGTCCCGCGTCCGCAGGGCCTTGCGTACGGCCTCGGGTTCGGCGTGCGGCACGACGGCGGTCCGCGCGCGGGAGAGCCGGCATCCGTCCACGATGGAGGCGTGGTTGCCCGCGTCGGAGACGATCAGCGAGCCGTGTCCGGTGAGCGCCGTGACGGCCGCAAGGTTGGCCGCGTAGCCGGAGGACAGCACCAGGGCCGCCTCGAAACCGCAGAACTCGGCCAGTTCCTCTTCGAGTGCGGCGTGGAGTTCGGTGGAGCCGGTGACCAGACGTGAACCGGTCGCGCCCGCACCCCATTCGCGTGCCGCCGCGGCCGCGGCTCCGGTGATGCCGGGGTGTCTGGCCAGCCCCAGGTAGTCGTTGCTCGCGAGGTCCAGGAGCCCGGAGGCGGCGGGCCGGGGGCGGAGGACACGGACGAGTCCGGCGTCGGCACGACGGCGCTCCTCGGCGTCGATCCAGCCGAACGGGTCGAAGGGCATGAGCAGTCCCTTTTGTAGGCAGCTCACAGAGCCTAACCGGGAGCACCACAGGTCATGGTGTGGCAATACACACACCATCGACAGGCACTGTTGTCCGGTTCCTCCTTGGCTGTGTGGCGTGTGTTAGGACAGGATCTTGGCCATGGACCTCCTGACCACGCTGGTGGACAAGGGCCTGCGGCGCGAGCTGCCGACCCGTGAAGAAGCCCTCGCCGTGCTGGCGACCTCGAACGACGATCTGCTCGAAGTGGTGGCCGCGGCCGGGAAGGTGCGCCGCCAGTGGTTCGGGCGTCGCGTGAAGCTGAACTACCTGGTCAACCTCAAGTCCGGCCTGTGCCCCGAGGACTGCTCGTACTGCTCGCAGCGGCTCGGCTCGAAGGCCGGGATCCTCAAGTACACCTGGCTGAAGCCCGACGAGGCCTCGAAGGTCGCCGCCGCCGGAGTGGCGGGCGGGGCGAAGCGGGTGTGCCTGGTGGCGAGCGGGCGCGGCCCCACGGACCGCGACGTCGACCGGGTCTCGGAGACCATCGAGGCGATCAAGGAGCAGAACGAGGGCGTCGAGGTGTGCGCCTGCCTCGGCCTGCTCTCCGACGGCCAGGCCGAGCGGCTGCGGTCGGCGGGCGCCGACGCCTACAACCACAACCTCAACACGTCCGAGGGGACGTACGGGGAGATCACCACCACCCACACCTACGCGGACCGGGTGGCGACGGTGCGCCAGGCCCAGTCCGCGGGGCTGTCGGCGTGCTCCGGGCTGATCGCGGGCATGGGCGAGAGCGATGCCGACCTGGTCGACGTCGTCTTCGCGCTGCGCGAACTGGACCCGGACTCGGTGCCGGTGAACTTCCTGATCCCGTTCGAGGGAACGCCGCTGGCCAAGGAGTGGAACCTCACCCCGCAGCACTGCCTGCGCATCCTGGCGATGGTCCGGTTCGTCTGCCCGGACGTGGAGGTGCGGCTTTCGGGCGGGCGCGAGGTACATCTGCGCTCGATGCAGCCACTGGCCCTGCACCTGGTGAACTCGATCTTCCTGGGCGACTACCTCACCAGCGAGGGCCAGGCCGGTCAGGTGGATCTGGACATGATCGCGGACGCCGGTTTCGAGGTGGAGGGCGCGGGCACGACGACGCTGCCCGCGCACCGGGCGGATCGGAGTGGCGGATGCGGCTCGCACGACGGCGGATGCGCCCCCTGCGGTGACGCGCCCGAGGCGGAGCCGGCCAGGACCGCCGAGGTTCCGGACGCGCGCACCGACCTGGTGGCGGTCCGCCGTCGCGGCGCGGGAACGGATCTCGCCCCCAATGCCTGACGCGCTCTCCCCGGCCGAGCTGCGTGCGCTGGACCGGGCCCATGTCTGGCATCCGTACGGCCCGATGCCGGGCCGTACGGAGCCGCTGGTCGTGGAGTCCGCGTCCGGGGTACGGCTCAGACTGGCCGAACCGGCTTACGGACGGACCGAGTTGGTCGACGGCATGTCGTCCTGGTGGTCCGCGGTGCACGGCTACAACCACCCGGTCCTCAACGAGGCGGCCCGCGAGCAGCTGGACCGGATGAGCCATGTGATGTTCGGCGGACTCACCCATGAGCCCGCCGTGCGGCTGGCCACCCGGCTGGTCGCGATCACCCCGGAGCCGCTGAGGCACGTCTTCCTCTCCGACTCGGGGTCGGTCTCCGTCGAGGTCGCGGTCAAGATGTGCCTGCAGTACTGGCGTTCGGCCGGCCGGCCCGCCAAGCAGCGGCTGCTGACCTGGCGCGGCGGCTATCACGGGGACACCTGGCAGCCGATGTCGGTGTGCGACCCCGAGGGCGGCATGCACGAGCTGTGGTCGGGCGTCCTGCCCCGCCAGATCTTCGCCGACGAGCCGCCGTCCGGTTTCGACGCGGAGCCGGACGCCGCCTACGCGCGGCATCTGCGGGAGTTGATCGCCGGGCATGCCGATCAGCTGGCGGCGGTCATCGTGGAGCCGGTGGTCCAGGGCGCGGGCGGGATGCGCTTCCACTCCCCCGCGTATCTGCGGGTGCTTCGCGAGGCGTGCGACGCGAACGACGTGCTGCTGGTGTTCGACGAGATCGCCACCGGGTTCGGCCGGACCGGGAAACTGTTCGCCGCGGAGCACTCCGGCGTCTCGCCCGATGTGATGTGCGTGGGCAAGGCGCTGACCGGCGGCTATCTGACGATGGCGGCGACGCTGTGCACCTCCGGGGTGGCGGAGGGCATCTCACGGGGTGAGGTGCCGGTGCTCGCGCACGGCCCGACGTTCATGGGCAATCCGCTCGCCGCCGCGGTGGCGTGCGCCTCGATCGACCTGCTGCTCGGCCAGGACTGGGAGCGAGAGGTGAAGCGGATCGGGGCGGGGCTGCAGGAGGGCCTCGCCCCGGCGTCCGGGCTGCCCGGGGTGCGGGACGTGCGGGTCCTGGGCGCGATCGGCGTCGTGCAGCTCGATCACGAGGTGGACATGACGGCCGCGACCCGGGCGGCGGTACGGGAAGGGGTGTGGCTGCGGCCGTTCCGCGATCTGGTCTACACGATGCCGCCGTATGTGACGGGCGACGAGGACGTGGCGCGGATCTGCCGGGCCGTGTGCGCGGCCGCGCGGGAGGGATGAGAGTGACGATTCTGGTGGTGACAGGTACGGGCACCGAGATCGGCAAGACGATCGTGACCGCGGCCGTGGCGGCGGCGCACGCGGACCGCCGCGTCGCGGTCCTCAAACCGGCTCAGACCGGCCTGGCCCCCGGCGAGCCCGGCGATGCCGCCGAGGTGGCGCGGCTGGCCGGTGATCATGTCACGGCGGTCGAGCTGGCCCGCTTCCCCGAGCCGCTGGCCCCGGCGACCGCTGCCCGCCGGTCCGGGCTCCCGCCGGTGCGGCCGTACGACGTCGCCGACGCGGCGCGGAAGCTGGCGACGGAGCACGATCTGGTCCTGGTGGAGGGGGCGGGCGGGCTGCTCGTCCGGTTCGACGACGAGGGTTCGACGCTCGCCGACGCCGCCCGGCTGCTGGCCGCGCCGGTGCTGGTCGTGACGCCCGCGGGGCTCGGCACGCTCAACTCCGCGGCGCTGACCTCGGAGGCCCTGAGGTCCCGGGGGCTGGAGTGCCGGGGCGTGGTGGTGGGCAGCATGCCCGCCGAGCCTGATCTCGCGGCGCGCTGCAATCTGGCGGACCTTCCCGTGGTGACGGGTGCCCCGCTGCTGGGCTCGGTGCCGGCCGGCGCGGGGGCTCTGGACCCCGCAGACTTCCGGGCGCGGGCCCGGGGCTGGCTCTCGGTGGAACTGGGCGGGGAGCGCTGAGCAGGGCCGTCGGCGCCGGACGGCCGTATCACCGGGCCGCGGACCGCACGGCTCCCATCCGTGTCACAGGCTCCACTGGCGGAGCTCGTCGGCGATGGCCCGTACGTCGGCCTTGCCCTCCTTCACCAGTCTGGCCAGGTCACGGACCTGCTCGGGCGAGGTGACGACCTTGAGCCCGGAGGCGACGAGATACCCGTACGCGACGGCCGAGGAGAACATCGCGTTGGAGTGTTCGAGCGCCGGGACGTGAAGCAGCAGCTGGAGGAGTGCGGCGGCCCGGGAATGCGGGTCGCTGTACACGGGACTGCCGAAGATCTCGGCCTCGTGACGGGCCACCGCGGCCACGAGCGCGCCCCAGTCGACGACCTGCGGATCACCGGGGGTCTTGTGCTCGGCCACCATGAGCAGCCAGGAGAGGTCGATCTGCAGGTTCAACGCGTGCCTCTGCGCTCCGGGCCGAACTCCTCGGCGAACACCGACTCGTACTGCTTCATGAAATCGGCCGCTGCCTCGACGAAGGTGTGGCCTGCCTCGCCCGCGTCCTGCCGTACGAGCTCCTCTATATAGCGGTTCACGCTCATCCCCCTCTGCAGCGCGCGTTGCCGCGCGGCCTCGGCGGTGGCCTCGTCCACTCTCACGTTCAGCTGAGTCTTGGGCACATCACCACGCTAGCGCCGGGCCGCTAGCACCGGCAAGAGGAGCCCGCCGGTGCTCCGTACACAGGGTCCGGGGCACGGGGTCCGGGGCACGGGGTCCGGGGCACGGGACCGGACCCGAGGACGCGCCCGGGATCGCTCTCCGACGGGCCGCGAACGGGCCCGAAACGGCCCGTTCCATGTGACGCCACCCATAGGGGCCAGATCACATACGAGGCCGGATAGTAGCTGCCCGGGTCCATGGAAAGCGGGAAAGAACTATTCCGAAACGGATCATTTCGGACATTACTCCGTATTGGGGTAGTACGTCACATCATTGACCCCTGGCCGGGGCGCCGCTAACCATGGTTGTCATCACGGGGAGCCACGGCAGGCCCGGACACACCACCGGCCCCGCCCGCCCCGTACCGCATCCCGCGGATCCGCCCCATCGCCGACACCGGCACCCGGGCGGCCTCGTCCCACCCCACAGGAGTTACTTCCGCATGACCGCTCGCGCCCTGAACCGCACCAGCCGCATCCGCAACCTGGCCATCACCGCCCTCACCACCACCGCCGCCGCGGCGGCAGCCCTCACCCTGACCCCCGCCTCCGCCCACGCCGCGGAGACCAAGCAGATCGCCGCCGCGGTCACGACCGGTGACAGCCAGAGCCAGCAGACCGGCAAGGCCTACGCGAACAACCTCGACGGCTGGATCAAGGAATCCCTGGACATCATGAAGGCCAAGGGCATCCCCGGCAGCTACGAGGGCCTGCACCGCAACATCATGCGCGAGTCCAGCGGCAACCCCAACGCCGAGAACGGCTGGGACGTCAACGCCCAGAACGGCACCCCGTCCAAGGGCCTGCTCCAGGTCATCCAGCCGACCTTCAACGCCTACCACGTCGCCGGCACGGCCCACAGCCTCACCGACCCGGTCGCCAACATCACCGCCGCGGCCAACTACGCCGCCAACCGCTACGGCTCCATCGACAACGTCAACTCGGCCTACTGAGCCGGGTATCCACACCGGCACGCGCAGCCGTGACGCGTCCGCACCACAGCGGACCGTCCACAGCGCGAAACACGCTCGCCCGGCCGACCCCCGCTCTGCTTGGCTCGGCCCATGAGCGATCTCCACATCCGCCACGCCGACCTCAGTGACATCGACGCCGTACTGGACTTCTGGCGCGAAGCCGCGGAGGGAACGAGCATCAGCGACGACCACGACGGGGTGACCCGGCTCATCGGCCGGGACCCCGAGGCCCTGCTCCTCGCGGAGCACGACGGCCGCCTCGTGGGAACCGTCATCGCGGGCTTCGACGGCTGGCGGTGCTCGGCCTACCGACTGGCCGTGCACCCCGACTTCCGCCGCAAGGGCATCGCCACGGCCCTGACGCAAGCGGCGGAGCAACGCTTCCTGGCCCTCGACGGGCGACGCGTCGACGCCATGGTCCTTCAGACCAATGAACGCGCGCACCGCACCTGGGGCACGAACGGCTACCGGCGCGAGGACCACTGGCGGCGCTGGGTCAAGCCGCTCACCGACTGACATCCCGGCCACCGGGCCGGACGGATCACTGGAGGATCGGGGAACTTTGCCGATCCTTTACTATGGGTACTTCCCTGTCCGATCCTTCCGAAAGGTGTGAGCGTCCGCCCATGGGCGAGCCTCCCAGTCGACACAACCGGCACCGAGCGGTCCTTCTGTCCCTGCCCGATCATGGGACGGAGGTGAACCGATGACCGAAGTGCTCCTGCTGCTCGTGGCCGTACTGCTCTCCCTGGCCTGCGGCGCCTTCGTCGCGGCCGAGTTCTCGCTGACGACGGTCGAGCGCGGCCAGCTGGAACGGGCCGTCGAGCGTGGTGAACGGGGCGCCGCCGGCGCCATGAAGGCCGTACGCAGCCTCACCTTCCAGCTCTCCGGCGCGCAGCTCGGCATCACCGTCACCAACCTGGTGGTCGGCATGCTGTCCGAACCGTCCATCGCCAAGCTCATCCGTGGCCCGGTGGAGGCGGTCGGACTCTCCCCGAGCGTGGCCTCCTCGGTCGCACTCGTCCTGGGCACGGCGCTGTCCACCGTGTTCCTGATGATCGTCGGCGAGCTCGTCCCCAAGAACTGGGCGATCTCCTCGCCGCTCGCCGTGGCGAAGGCCGTGGCCACCCCGCAGCGCATCTTCACCGCGGTCTTCCGCCCCTTCATCAGCCACCTCAACAACACCGCCAACCGGATCCTGCGCCGCATGGGCCTGGAACCGGCCGAGGAGCTGGCCTCCGCGCGCAGCCCGCAGGAACTCGCGGCGCTGGCCCGGCACAGCGCGAAGCAGGGCGCCCTGGAAGCGGACACGGCGGAGTTGTTCGTCCGCACGCTGAACCTGTCGGAGCTGACGGCGGAGAACGTGATGACGCCCCGAGTCCAGGTCACCGCCCTGGAAGCGCAGGCCACGGCCGAGGACGTCGCGAACGCCACCCGGGCGACGGGACTGTCCCGCTTCCCCGTGTACCTCGGCAATCTGGACACCGTCGTCGGGGTGGCACACATCAAGGACGTGCTCGCCATCCCCGCCGAGCAGCGCCCCCGTACTCGTGTCTCGGAGATGCTGCGCGAACCCCTGCTGGTCCCGGAGACCCTCACCGTGGACCGGCTCCTCGACCGGCTGAGCGGAAAGCTCGCCATGGCCGTCGTCATCGACGAGTACGGCGGCACCGCCGGGGTCGTGACACTGGAGGACATCGTCGAGGAGGTCGTCGGCGAGGTGCGCGACGAGCACGACCCGCACGAGACCGCGGATCTCGTTCCGGCCGGCGAGGACGCCGACGGACGGATCCTGTGGTCGGCCGACGGCGCCGCCCGCATCGACCAGCTCAAGACGATCGGACTGCGAGTGCCGGACGGACCGTACGAGACGCTCGCCGGGCTCATCGCCACCGACGTCGGCCGGATCCCCGCCGTGGGCGACACCGTGGAACTGGTCGGCTGGCGGATCGACGTGGTCGACGCGTCCGGACGCCGCGCCGCGCGGGCCCTGCTGCACGCGCCGCCGCCTGGTGACGACGATCGGGCGGAGGACGCACGATGATCGCCGTCCAGCTCCTCATCGGCCTGATGACCCTGGTCGTCAACGCCTTCTTCGTCGGGGCGGAGTTCGCCCTGATCTCCGTACGCCGCAGTCAGATCGAACCGGCGGCCGAGGCCGGGAACCGTCGCGCGCGCAGCGTGATCTGGGGCCTCGAACACGTCTCGGCGCTGCTCGCGGCGGCTCAGCTCGGCATCACGCTCTGCACGCTTGTGCTCGGCATCGTCGCCGAACCGGCCATCGCACATCTGCTGGAGCCCGTCTTCGACGCGGTGGGCGTGCCGGTCGGGCTGATCCATCCGATCTCGTTCGTAATCGCGCTGAGCGTGGCGACGTATCTGCACATGCTGCTCGGCGAGATGGTGCCGAAGAACATCGCGCTCGCCGAGCCGGTCCGCGCCGCGTTGCTGCTCGGGCCGCCGCTGGTGACGCTGGCCAGGGCGCTGCGGCCGGTGATCTTCGCGATCAACGCCTTCGCCAACGCCCTGCTCAAGATCCTCCGGGTCGAGACGAAGGACGAGGTGTCCGCCACGTTCTCCGACGACGAACTGGCCCGGCTGGTGACGGACGCGGGGGACGCCGGTCTGGTCGACGACCGCTCGGCCGAGCGCCTGCGCCACGCCCTCGAACTGGGCCGGCGCCCGGTACGGGACGTGGCGATGCCGGTGAACCGGGTCACGTACGCCAGGATCGGGACCACTCCGGAGCAGCTGGAACGGCTCTCGTACGAGACCGGCTTCTCGCGCTTCCCGGTGATGGACGGCGAGGGACGGATACTGGGCTACCTCCACGTGAAGGACGCCCTCGACGCCACGCCGCGCGACGTGCCCTTCCCGGTGACCGCGATGCGGCCCATCGCGCGGGTCCGGGCGGACACTCCGCTCGACGACGTCCTGACCGCATTGCGGCGCAGCCGTACGCATCTGGCGGCGGTGCTCGACGAGGCCGACCGGCCGGCCGGGATGGTCACCATGGAGGACGTGCTCCGCGAGCTGGTGGGGCGTCCGAAGGCCCGTTGACGGGGGCGCGGGCGCGGCCGGATCCGATCCGGTCGCGCCCGCCGTCCGTCCGGCGGCCGCAGGCTCCGGGAGGGGCCCGGCCCACCGCGATACGATCGCTCCGCCATGGAAATGAATGCCTCGTACACCAGTCTTGTCGCGGTCGGCGACTCGTTCACCGAAGGCATGTCGGACCTGCTGCCCGACGGGTCGTACCGCGGCTGGGCCGATGTGCTGGCCGGGCGGCTCGCTTCCCGCACGCCGGGGTTCCGCTACGCGAACCTCGCCGTGCGGGGCAAGCTGATCGGCCAGATCGTCGACGAGCAGGTCGACGCTGCCGCGGCCATGCGCGCCGATGTCGTCACACTGGTCGGCGGGCTCAACGACACGCTGCGGCCCAAGTGCGACATGGGCATGGTCCGCGGGCGTCTCGAAGAGGCCGTGGAGCGTCTCGCGCCCTCGTGCGGAACGCTCGTGCTCATGCGCAGCCCGGGACGCAACGGCCCCGTACTGGAACGCTTCCGTCCGCGGATGGAGGAGCTCTTCTCCCTGGTGGACGATCTGGCGGCCCGGCACGGTGCGGTCGTCGTCGACCTGTACGGGGCACCGGTGCTGGGTGACCCCCGGCTGTGGGACGTCGACCGCCTGCATCTGACGGCCGACGGTCACAGCAGGGTGGCCGAGGCGGTCTGGCAGACGCTGGGGCTGCCGCCCCGGAGCGACTGGCGTACCCCATTGCCGACCGCCGTGCCGCCGAGGTGGGCCACCCGGCGCGTCGAGGACGTCCGCTTCGCCCGCGAGCACCTGATCCCGTGGATCGGCCGTCGCCTGACCGGCCGCTCCTCCGGAGACGGGCGCACGGGCGCCCAGTACAGCGCCGAGCTGGGCCGGGCATTCTGGGTCACCCCCGAGAACGGCCACGCTCCCGGGCCCGTGGCGGCCTGGCGCCGCATCGAGCCGACGCCGCCCGCGTAGCGACACGCGCCCCGGCCGTCGTCGCTGTCCTGACCTGGGCCGTACCGATCGTGGACGCTCAAGAACCGCTGCAGGCGGCAGGTAAACTCTGGACACGTGACTGCTGTGTCTGCGAAGCCTCGCATCCCCAATGTCCTGGCCGGCCGCTATGCCTCCACGGAGCTGGCCGTCCTCTGGTCCCCCGAGCAGAAGGTGAAGCTGGAGCGCCGGCTGTGGCTGGCGGTGCTGCGCGCTCAGAAGGACCTCGGGATCGAGGTACCGGACGCCGCCCTGACCGACTACGAACGCGTCGTCGACCAGGTCGACCTGGCCTCGATCGCCGAGCGCGAGAAGATCACCCGGCACGACGTCAAGGCCCGGATCGAGGAGTTCAACGCGCTCGCCGGCCACGAGCAGGTCCACAAGGGCATGACCTCGCGGGACCTCACGGAGAACGTCGAGCAGCTCCAGATCCGACTCTCCCTGGAACTGATGCGGGACCGCACGGTGGCGGTCCTGGCCAGGCTCGGCAAGCTGGCGGGCGAGTACCGCGAGCTGGTCATGGCCGGCCGCTCCCACAATGTCGCCGCTCAGGCGACCACGCTCGGCAAGCGGTTCGCAACCGCTGCCGACGAGCTCCTGGTGGCGTACGGGCGGCTCGAGGATCTGCTGACCCGCTACCCGCTTCGGGGCATCAAGGGCCCCGTGGGCACTGCTCAGGACATGCTCGACCTGCTGGGCGGCGACGCCGACAAGCTCGCCGACCTCGAGCAGCGCATCGCGGTGCACCTCGGTTTCACCCAGGCCTTCACCTCTGTCGGCCAGGTGTACCCCCGTTCCCTCGACTACGACGTGGTGACCGCGCTGGTCCAGCTGGCCGCCGCGCCCTCGTCGGTCGCCAAGACGATCCGGCTGATGGCCGGGCACGAGCTGGTGACCGAGGGCTTCAAGCCGGGCCAGGTCGGCTCGTCCGCGATGCCGCACAAGATGAACACCCGGTCCTGCGAGCGTGTCAACGGCCTGATGGTGATCCTCCGCGGCTACGCGTCGATGACCGGCGAGCTCGCCGGCGACCAGTGGAACGAGGGCGACGTGTCCTGCTCCGTGGTCCGCCGGGTGGCGCTCCCGGATGCCTTCTTCGCCTTCGACGGTCTGCTGGAGACGTTCCTGACGGTGCTCGACGAATTCGGCGCGTTCCCCGCCGTCGTCGCCCGTGAGCTGGACCGTTACCTGCCGTTCCTCGCCACGACCAAGGTCCTCATGGGTGCGGTGCGTGCCGGCGTCGGCCGCGAGGTTGCCCACGAGGCGATCAAGGAGAACGCGGTCGCCTCGGCCCTGGCCATGCGCGAGCAGGGCGCAGAGCGCAATGAGCTGCTCGACAAGCTGGCCGCCGACGACCGCATCCCGCTTGACCGGGCGCAGCTCGACGCTCTGATGGCCGACAAGCTCTCCTTCACCGGTGCGGCAGGTGACCAGGTCACCTCGGTGGTCTCTCGCATCGAGGAGATCGTCAAGCAGCACCCCGAAGCAGCCGCGTACGCTCCGGGATCCATCCTCTGACGGCCTCGGCCTCCTGATCGGATGACACCCGAAGAACTCCAGGCCGCCCGTGACCGCACCGTTCCCGATGTGGTTTCGGGTGGCCTGCGCGTGTTGTTCTGCGGAATCAACCCGAGTCTGATGACGGGGGCCACCGGCCACCACTTCGCCCACCCCGGCAATCGTTTCTGGCCTGTTCTTCATCGGTCCGGTTTCACCCCCCGCCAGTTGAATCCCGCCGAACAGGGCGAGCTGCTGAAGTACGGTCTCGGCATCACCAATGTGGTCGCCCGGGCCACCGCTCGCGCGGACGAACTGTCCGCCGAGGAGTTCCGGGAGGGCGGACGGATTCTCGCCGCCAAGGTCGAAAGCCTGCAGCCTCAGTGGCTGGCGATCGTGGGCGTCACGGCCTATCGCACGGCCTTCGGCAGGCGGACCGCCCGGATCGGTCCGCAGGACCACACGGTCGGCGGCGCGCGCGTCTGGGCCCTGCCCAACCCGAGTGGGCTGAACGCTCACTGGACCATTCGGACGATGGCGGAGGAGTACGGGCGTCTGCTCGCCCGTGTCGAGCAGAACACCCTGCATACCTCGGAAGTGTCCTGACAGCTCCTGTCCACACGCCCCGGTATTCCGTTCCCTTCTTCACCATGGCAATCCGTCGTTCTCTGCGCTCTCACGGCGGGTCGACCTCCGTGACCACGACGCACAGTTCGCATCCGGGCCCGTCTTCTTCCAGGTAGAGGCCGAGTGCCGCCCATCGGTCCTCGATCCTCCACAGCTGGAGGAACTCGCACCCCGCGACCGTCTCGGCCCATGCCTCCGGGATCTCCTCCCCCGTGGCCATCCGCTCCTGCGCACTCCACAGACTGATCATCTGCGGCTCGCCCCAGCGTCCGGTAAGCAGTGTCAGCAGTGCATCATGCTCCGCCAGGCACTGCGCGCGATGCTCCAGTCTGCGTGCCTCGTCCTCGTCCCAGTGATCGACATCCGCATGCAGCGACACCCTGTGGTACCCCGGGCCGCTGGTTCTCGAGCCGGACCGGATGCGTTCCGCGGGGAACTCCACGGTACGCAACGCTTCGATGAGGCGAAGATGATGTGCGGTGGTCATGCCGTCAGTAAACCGTCCGGCACTGACAAACCGCCCCTGTCCTCGGTTCTGACCTGCCTTCGGCCATACGCGTGGAAGGATCACCGTGAGGTTTTCCCGGCTACGCGTCCCGGCGCCGTACCGCCCACCAGCCTGCCAGCAGGGCGACCAGCGCCCAGGCCGCTGTCACAGCAAGTCCGCTCCACGGTCCGAGGCTTCCCTGCGGGCTCTGATGAAGCACCACCTGCCCAGCGCGGTCCGGCAGATAGTCCGCGGCACTGCCCGCGACGTCACCGATCACGAACGGGACGATGAGCACGAACGGAATGAGCAGACTGAGTGCTGCAACGGCGCTGCGCAACAGTACGGTCAATCCGGCCGCGAGGAGAGCCATCAGCGCAAGATAGATCCCACCGCCGAACGCCGCCCGCAGAGCGCCCGGATCCCCCAGGTCTATCGTGTACTTGCCCATGAACAGCTGGCCCACCAGAAACGTGCTGAAGCTCGTGACCAGGCCGACGACGACCGCCGACGCCCCGACGACCGCGATCTTCGCGGTGTAGAAGAGTGTTCTGCGCGGAACGGCGGCGAGTGATATCCGCAGAGCGCTGTTGAGGAACTCGCAGGAGAGCGCCGTCGCTCCGAAGCTGATGGCCGCGAGCTGGCCGAAGTTCAGCGCGTAGAAGGCACCGAAGACCGGATCTGCGCCGGCATTGTCCGCCTCGGCCTGACCGACGGTCGGGAAGACGAGCAACGTGACGGCAAGTGTCACTACCACGACTGCGATCAGCGATCCCGCTGCGGAACGGAGTGATCTCATCTTGATCCACTCGGAACGCAGCACTGCGACGGTCGACATGGTCAGGCCTCCTGGTGGTGGGTGGAAGGGGTCGGCACCGACGCGAATTCGGCTGCGTTGGCGGTGAGGTCGAGGTAGGCCTGCTCCAATGTGGCCTGTTCGTCGGCAAGCTCCAGGATCGGAATGCCTTCGGCGGCGGCGAGCGCACCTATCTCTCCCGCTTTCGCGCCATCGATGGTCCAGCGACCGTCGTCGCCCTGTGTCGGGGTAAAGCCCTTGCGGGTCAGTAGGTCGCGGAGTCTCGTGGACTCGGTCGTGCGCACTCGGGCCCTGGGCCTGCTGCGGGAGTCCAGGAACTCCTGCATGGGCACGTCGGCCAGGAGCCTTCCGCGGCCGAGGATCACCAGGTGATCGGCGAATGACGAGGTTTCGTTCATCAGGTGACTGGAGACCAGGACTGTGCGTCCTTCGCGGGCCAGCCGCTTCATCAGCTCACGGATCCAGATGATGCCTTCCGGATCGAGGCCGTTCGACGGCTCGTCCAGCATCACGATCTCCGGGTCGCCCAGCAGGGCGGCCGCTATGCCCAGCCGCTGACGCATGCCGAGCGAGAAGGTCTTGATGCGGGCACCGCCGACCTGGCCGAGGCCGGCCTCTTCCAGGACTTCCTCCACTCTTCGTGCGCCGATGCCGTTGCTGACTGCGAGGGCCAGCAGGTGGTTCCGTGCGGTGCGCGAGCCGTGGGCGGCCTGAGCATCCAGCAGGGCGCCCACCCTGCGCAGGGGTTCACCGAGCTCGGCGTAGGGCTGTCCGCCGATCGTCGCGCTGCCGCCGGTGGGCCGGTCGAGGCCGAGCACGAGTCGCATGGTCGTGGACTTGCCCGCCCCGTTCGGGCCCAGAAATCCCGTGACGCGTCCCGGGCGCACGCTGAAGGTGAGGTTGTCCACGGCACGCTTCGTGCCGTACAGCTTGGTGAGTGCTTGGACGTCGATGCTGGTCATGTCCTCAGCATCGCGCCGTTGCCGGGTCGCCCGCCTCACTCGCGGGTGGGTTTCCCCTCCCTCTCACGGGGGAGCCGCCGCGCCCCGGTGAGCTGGCACGATGTCCGCATGTTCCGTCTCCTGCGGCCGCTCGCCGCGTCCGTCACCTACACCCGATGGCTTCATCTGCTCATCCCGGGTGCGGGCTACAGCGTGTGGGTCTTCATCTCGCCGGATTCGCCGTGGGTGCCGATGCTCTTCGCCGTGCCGATCGGTCTGTTGCCCGGGATGCGGCTCGCCGAAGGGGTACAGGCACAGCTGCTGCTCTCGCCGGAGGATCGTGGCAGAGCGGATCCTTCCATCTCCACGGCGTCGGCGAGTACCTGGGTCGACCGCTGGAGAACCGTGCTGTGGCTGGAGATGCGCCTGCTCCTCGCCGCTCCGGTATGGCTCGCCACGGTGTGGTTGCCGGTGACCGCGGTGGAGCTTTCTCTCGCCGCCTTCGGCCGGAGCCCGAGCAGTGAATGGCTCGTCCCCGGAGGGGAGCCGCACTGGTGGTTCGGGCTGTTCGTACCACTGCCCCTTCTGGCGCTGCTCTCCGTCGTCGTGGTGAGCGGCCGTCTGATCACCGCGGGCGCCCGGTGGCTGCTCGGGCCTTCGCAGGTGCAGCGGCTGACCGCCCTGGAGGAGCGCACGGAGCAGTTGCTGGAACGCAATCGCATCGCGCGTGAGCTGCACGACTCGATCGGCCACGCGTTGACGGTGGCGGTCGTACAGGCAGGCGCGGCCCGTGCGGCACAGGATCCGGCGTTCACCGAGCGGGCCCTCGCTGCCATCGAGGAGACCGGCCGGGACGCACTCGATGACCTGGAGCGGGTTCTGCGGGTTCTCCGCGAGTCGGAGGCGCCGGCCGGTCAGCGGCCGACGCTCGTGGAGGCGGACCGGCTCCTGGACTCCGCACGCGGCTCGGGGGCGAAGATCGACGCGGACATGTCGGGTCCTCTGGGGCAGGTTCCGGGCGCGATCTCCCGTGAGGGGTACCGGATCCTCCAGGAGTCCCTCACCAATGTGCTGAGACATTCGGGGTCGGTCCCCGTCCGTGTGCGGATCGCCGTCACCGAGGGTCGCCTGGAACTGGAAGTCACAAATCCGCTCGGGGACGCTGCCGCGGCCCCGGGCGGTGGCAGCGGGCTGCGTGGTATCCGGGAACGGGCGGCGCTGCTCGGCGGGAGGGCCACCACCGGCCCGTGCGAGGGGGAATGGCGGGTGCACGCGATTCTTCCGTTGGACGGGCTCCGGATCGCTCCGTAGCTACCGAACACCTGGCCTGGCTCGCAAGGCCGCATCCCTGCGGGGTCGCGGGCCGGCACCAGGCGAGGACCGCACGCCGAGCAACGTGGAACCCCCTAGGCTGTGCCAATGGCGGTCAGCGTACTTCTGGTAGACGACGAACCTCTCGTCCGCGCGGGGTTGCGCGCGATCCTCGATGCTCAACCCGATATCGAGGTCGTGGGCGAGGCCGGTGACGGCGCCGCGGTGATCCCGCTGCTGCATCAGCTGCGTCCCGATGTGGTGGCCATGGACGTCAGGATGCCGTTGATGGACGGGATCGAGGCCACACGCGTGGTGCTGCGCACGGTGCCCGACCCGCCGAAGATCCTTGTGGTGACGACGTTCGAGAACGACGAGTACGTCTATGAGGCGCTGCGTGCCGGGGCGGACGGTTTCCTCATCAAGCGGGCCCGGCCCACCGAAATCGTGAACGCGGTACGTCTGGTCGCCGAGGGCGAGTCCCTGCTCTTCCCCGCGGCAGTCCGGCAGCTCGCCGCCGAGTACGGGACCAGCAAGGCCCGCGCCGCCATGGAGCGGGCGGCTCTCACCGAGCGGGAGTCCGTGGTCCTCCGGCTCATGGCCCGTGGCCTGTCGAACGCGGAGATCGCCACCAAACTCCTGGTCGGCGTCGAGACGGTGAAGACCCATGTCAGCTCCGTACTGGCCAAGTTGGGTGCGAGGGACCGTACCCAAGCGGTGATCGCGGCATACGAGTCCGGGTTCGTCGCCCCGGGCTGAGATCGCCTTCCGGGAAACCGCCCCATCCCGTGGTCGCCCGACACCCGGGCAACGAGTACCATCCGCCTGACATGCGCTTGAGCTGGGAGGACACACCGTGGGCCGGCTGACCGGCGGGGATCCGTCACTGTTGCGACGCATCAATTCCGCAGTGGTGCTGCACGCGCTGCGTGGTGCCGGCTCCCCCACTCTGACGGATCTGACCAGGATCACCGGCCTGTCCCGGCCGACGGTCGAGGGGGTCGTGGAGGGACTCTTCGAGGCCGGGCTGGTCGTCGAATCGGTACCCGACGAGGGCGAGGCCCGGCGCCAGGGACGGCCGGCCCGCCGGTTCCGGTTCCGTGCCGAGGCCGGTCATCTGCTCGGCATCGAGATCGGTCCGCACCGCGTCTCCGCGCTGCTGTCGGGGCTGGACGGCCGGATCATCGGTGCGGGTGCCCGCGATGTGTCGGAGACCGCTTCCGCCGACGACCGGCTCGACAAGGTCAGGGCTGTGGTGGCCGACGTGCTGCGGCGGACCGGGGTCGCCCGGAGCAGTCTGCGCGCGGTGGGAGTTGGGAGCCCCGGCATCGTGGAGGCGGACGGGACGGTACGGCTCGGCACAGCGCTGCCGGGCTGGACGGGTCTCGCGCTGGGCGAGCGGCTGCGGCGCTCATTCCGCTGCCCGGTTCTGGTGGAGAACGATGCCAATGCGGCGGCGGTCGCGGAGCACTGGAAGGGCGCGGCCACCGAGTCCGACGACATCGTGTTCGTTCTGGCCGGGCTGAGTCCGGGGGCCGGATCGTTGATCGGCGGGCGGCTGCATCGCGGCTTCGGCGGCGCGGCGGGCGAGATCGGAGCGCTGCACCTGCTGGGGAGGGAGGCGACTCCGGAGCGGTTGCTGTCCACGACGGACACCCCCTTGGATCCGTTGGACGAGCCGGCCGTGGCTGACGTGTTCGCTCAGGCCCGGCGGGGCGACGTCCGGGCGCAGGAGGCGGTCGAGCGGTTCATTCAGCGGCTGGTGCACGATGTCGCTGCCCTGGTTCTGGCCCTGGACCCCGAGCTCGTCGTGGTGGGCGGTTGGGCCACCGGCCTCGACGACCTGCTCGATCCGCTCCGCAGCGAGCTGGCCCGCTACTGTCTGCGCCCGCCGCGGGTCGCGCTGTCGCTGCTCGGTGAGGCGGCGGTGGCCACCGGTGCGTTGCGGCTGGCTCTCGACCATGTGGAGGAGCAGTTGTTCGCGGTGGAGGGAACGGTGACGGCCCGCCGCTGAGAGCGACGGGCCGTACGGCTCCGGTCGGCACCACCGGTCGGGGTCAGGAGGCCTGGCGCTCCGGTCCGTGGTGGCTGATCTCCACCTTGCCCGCGTCACCGAAGGTGAGCCGGCAGGTGTCGGCCCGGTA
Organism: Streptomyces sp. NPDC056347; assembly: GCF_042262625.1. Classification (NCBI taxonomy): domain Bacteria; kingdom Bacillati; phylum Actinomycetota; class Actinomycetes; order Kitasatosporales; family Streptomycetaceae; genus Streptomyces; species Streptomyces sp. NPDC056347. Next base: position 20,769 of record NZ_JBHJQP010000050.1, read on the forward strand.
CGTGGCGACGGAGAGCGCGGCGGTTCCGCCCGCCACCAGGTAGCGGGTGGTGACGACCAGCACGGGAGCACCGGGGAGCCGGTCGAGTTCCTTGGCGTCGTCCGCCCGCGCCGAGCCCAGCTCGACGGAGCGGTCCTGCCCGTCGAGGCCGAGACGGTGCAGCTCGCGCAGGACCGCGCGGGCGCGGGCGGGCCCGGACGGTGCGTCGATCGCGGAGAGTTCGGGTACGGAGGACGACGGAACGTAGAGGAACTCCGCCGCGACCGTCTGGCCGTGGCTCGTCCGGATCCGGCGCACGACGTGCACCGGATCCGCGGCATCCACTTCGAGTACGGACGCGACCGATGACGGGGCAGGGGCCGCCGTGGCGTCCACCGCCTGCCAGGCCTCCGCCGCACCGTCGCCGGTCCAGTCCCGCTGCGCCGTGGAGACAGCCACGCCGACGCGCGGTGGGGCGACGGTCGTACCGACGCCGCGGCGGCGCTGGAGCCTGCCTTCAAGTTCGAGCTGCTCCAGCGCCTGCCGGAGCGTGGCCCTGGCGACTCCGAAACGGGCGGCGAGCTCACGCTCGTTGGGCAGGATCTCGCCCACCGCAAAGTCCGAGTCGAGTGCCTCACTGAGCACGGTCTTGAGGTGCCAGTACTTCGGCTCCTGCACCGATTCCAGCTGCGTGGTCCCCACCCTGTCCTCCGCAATCGCCCAGCGGATATTCCGCGACGTTATTTATTAAAGGTTCTTGCCTTAACGGTGAGACCATAGGACGGTACACACCCTTGGTCAAGACCAATCCTCCGTCGGTCACGCAGCGGAACGAACCCCTGCCGCAGAGCGTTCACAGGACGTTCGTGATGCCGTGAGACGCGCGCAGCACAAAGCCCCACGACCAGGGACTCCTGGTTCTGGTGGTTGTCGCGGCACCTCAGCCGGGGGCGGGATGAGCTCCAGGACGCGCGGGAACCGAGGCCGACAGGCAGCCGGGCAGCCGACCGCCTGCCGTCTGAGCGGGTGGCGGATCGCCGCCTCGCACGGCGAGGCGCGGCACCGGGGCATGCGGGTCCGGCCCGATCCAAACGAAAGCCCTCACAGTCGCCGCGAGCCCGTCGAACCGATTTCCCCCATCGGCCGCAGACGCACGCGTGGCGGCCCGCCACGCCCTCCGTGGCCAACGCCTTGGCCGGGAACTCTGGCAGAGCGTCTCACCGAGCCCCTCACCGCAGCCGGCGGATCACCCATTCCGCGACGCCCCTGGATTCCGCCCTGGAAGTGGAGCCACGGACTCGCCCGCGAGACGCTACGACCGACCTGCAGTGGAGAATTGATGGAGTTTGTCGGGATTACGAACGATATACACGCAATGAACTACTCCGTCCAGAATTCCGAGCTGCACGACCGAGTCGACCTCGTCCTCGATGAGGAGCAACAGCGCCGGGCCGCCGTTGAGTTCCAGGATCCGGGCATCCAGGCGCCCGGACTGTTCGCGGGCGACCGCGAGCAGGAAGCGGCCGACCTTGTCGGCACTGTCGATGATCCGCAGCGGGGCCCTGGACTTCCCGCCGCCGTCCCCGACGAGCCGCACGTCGGGCGCGAGCAGTGCCAGCAGCCCCTCGATATCCCCTCCTGCCGCCGCGGCGAGAAACCGTTCGGTGAGGTCGCGGCACTGGGCCGGGTCGACGTCGTAGCGCGGTTTGCGCTCCTCCACATGACGTCGCGCGCGCCCCGCCAGCTGACGCACGGCCGGCTCGCCCCGGTCGAGTGCGACAGCGATCTCCGCGTACGGAAAGCCGAACGCCTCGCGCAGCACGAACACGGCCCGCTCCAGGGGCGACAGGGACTCCAGGACGACGAGCACGGCGACCGATACGGAGTCGGCCAGCACAGCCTTTTCCGCGGTGTCGGGCACGGCCGGTCCGAAGTGGGTGACGACCGGATCCGGCAGCCATGGCCCGACATACGCCTCACGGCGCGACCGCACCTGCCGGAGCCGGTCGACGGCGAGGCGGGTGACGATCCGCACGAGGAAGGCGCGCGGCTCGCGTACGTCCTCGCGCGGCGCGGCGGACCAGCGGAGCCAGGCCTCCTGCACCACGTCCTCGGCGTCCGTGATCCGGCCCAGCATGCGATAGGCGACGCCGGTGAGGACGGAACGGTGGTTCTCGAAGACGTCGGTCGCGGTGTCGGCTGTCACTCCCCCATCCCAGCCCACACGCTCCGCCCTGTCCAGCGTGAGCGGGCCGCCCCCTTGAACTGCGCGCTACTCGACGGTAATTGTTGTTGACGAAACGTCTAAGCCGCTTACCGGCATGGCCCGTTCATGCCGGATCACCCCAGGAGCCCAGCATGGCCAGCACGGCGTCGTTCAGCGTCGAATCGCCCCAGGGACCCCGGACCGTCTCCGTGGCGTACGAGCGGACCGGCACCGGTGAACCACTGCTCCTGCTCCACGGCATCGGCCACCACCACCAGGCCTGGGACCCGGTGCTGTCCGCGCTGTCCGCGGAGCGGGATGTGCTGGCCGTCGACCTGCCCGGCTTCGGTGAATCACCGGAGCTCCCCGAGGGGTTGTCGTACGATCTGCCGACCGTGGTCGCGGTCCTCGACGCGTTCTGCGTGGAGACGGGCCTGGCGCGGCCTCATGTGGCGGGCAATTCGCTGGGCGGTCTGCTGGCCCTGGAGCTCGGGCGGCAGAAGCTGGTGCGATCGGTGACCGCACTCTCGCCCGGCGGATTCTGGACCGGGAGCGAGCGGCTCCTGGCGTTCGGCACGCTGCGGGCCATGCGACGGGCCGCACGCTCAATGCCGGTCGGGCTGATCGAACGGCTCTCCCGTAGTACGGCCGGGCGCACCGCTCTGACCAGCAGCATCTACGCCCGGCCCGGCCGCCGTTCACCCGAGGCCGTCGTCGCGGAGACCTTCGCTCTGCGGCAGGCCGCCGGATTCGACCAGACGCTCGCCGCCGGGCGGAGCGCCGCGTTCACCCATGACGTACCGGGACTGCCCGTGACGGTCGCCTGGGGCAGCCGCGACCGGATACTGCTGCGGCGGCAGGGGGTCAGGGCCAAGCACACCATCCCCGACGCCCGGCTGGTTCGTCTGCCCGGCTGCGGTCATGTGCCGATGAACGACGATCCGGCGATGGTGGCCCGCGTCATCCTCGACACCAGCCGCTGAACTCGCGACGGCCCGTGCGCTCGCGACGGCCGCCGGCTCCGCGCCACGCGCCGCCGCATGCCTTTGCAGGACCCCGGATCCGAGGGCGACCCCGAGCCCGACGAGCAGGCTGCCGCACGTCTGGGCGAACCCGTACGAGCCGGTGCCGACGAGTGGTGCGGTGAGCGCGGCGGATACCGGGATCAGACCGGAGAAGAGGGTGGCACGCTCGGTGCCGATGCGCTGCATGCCCATGTACCAGCAGACGAAACCGACGACCGTGACCACGGCCGCCTGCCACAGCAGCGCGACCGCCTCGGCCCCGGTGGGTGTGCGCAGCGCGGCGTCGCCGTCCAGGGCCACCCCGAGCGCCGCCGACTCGACGGCCGCGACGCCGCACACGACGGCCGAGAGCAGTTTCGGCCCGAGCGGCCTCAGTACCGGCGCCGCCAGAACGGCGAAGCCGACCTCGCCCGCCAGTGCGCCCGCCGAGCACAGGATGCCGGCCAGGTCCGCGCGGCCCCACCCCTGGACGGTGAAGGCCCCGGCGGCGACCAGTCCGGCCGCGCACAGCACCGTACGCGTGGGTCTGCGGCCGTCCGTCAGCGGAACGAGCACGGCGACGACGATCGGCGCGCAGCCGACGAACACCCCGGGAACCGCGGGTTCGGCCGATCGTTCCGCACCGAGCACGGCCAGGTTGAAGCCGACCATGCCGACGGCGGCCAGCAGCGCGAGCCGCCCCCATTGGCGCGGGGTGAGGGTGCGCAGCACGGCGAACGGACGGGGCCGGCCCTCGCGGACCAGGACCGGTACGAGCAGGAGTGCCGCCAGGCCGTAGCGCAGCGCCTGGCCGCCCGCGTACGGATAGTCGCCCAGCACACTGTTGGCGGTGAAGGAGGCACCCACGAGGATGCAGGCGAAGGCGGCCAGGAATGCCCCGCGCAGCGAGTCGACGTTCATGGGACCGACGCTAGGCAGCCGGGCGGACCGGGTTAAGGTCCACTTCCATGACGTCTTCGGGGACCAATCCGGGAACCGGCTCACACACCGGCGGCCCGTCGGCCGGCGGTGCACGGAGCAGTGGTTTCGGCTCCGCCGCCTGGGAGTTGCTGCTTCCGGCCGCCGGGGCTCCGGCACGTCGGCGTGGTCGCGCGCTGCAGTCGGCCCTGCGTGAGGCCGTGCGGTCCGGCCGTCTCGCTCCGGGCACCCGGCTGCCGTCGAGCCGGGCGCTCGCCGCCGATCTGCGGGTGTCGCGGGGGCTGGTGACCGAGGCGTACGAGCAGCTCGCGGCCGAAGGCTATCTGCGCAGCGGGCGCGGTGCGGGCACCTGGGTGAGCGAGTCGGTCCGGGCTCCGGTCCCCGGGGCGCGTGATCTGGCGCCGCGCGCCGCGGGCGTGCGCGTCGACTTCCGGCCCGGCACACCCGATCTGTCGCTGTTCCCGCGCGCCGCCTGGGCCGCCGCGCACCGCTCGGTGCTCGGTCGGCTGCCGCACGGCGCGCTCGGCTACCCCGACCCTCGTGGGCTGCCGGCGCTGCGGGACGCCCTGGCCGCGCTGCTGGCCCGACGTCGCGGAGTGGTCGCCGATCCGGAGCGCCTGGTGGTGTGCTCCGGCGTGGCGCAGGCGACGACGCTGCTGGGATTCGTGCTGCGGGGGAGAGGTATCCGGACCGTCGGTGTGGAGGACCCGGGAAGTCCCGAGCACTCCGAGCTGTTCGGGTCGGCAGGGATCACCGCCGTCGATCTGCCGCTCGATGCCGAGGGGCTCGCGGTCGATCCCCTCGTACGCTCGGGCGTACGCGCGGTCCTGACCACGCCCGCCCACCAGTTCCCCACCGGAATCGCCTACTCCGCACAGCGTCGCAGCCGGCTCCTGGACTGGGCCCGCGAGGTGGACGGGCTGATCGTCGAGGACGACTACGACGGTGACTTCCGCTACGACCGGGCGGCCGTCGGAGCACTCCAGGGGCTCGACCCCGAGCACGTCGCCTACACCGGCTCCGTCAGCAAGTCGCTGGCTCCCGGACTGCGTCTGGGCTGGCTGCTGGCGCCCGCGGCCATGACCGAGGAGATCATCGCCCGTAAACGCACGATGGATCTCGGCAATCCGGCCGTCGACCAGGCGGTCCTCGCCGACTTCGTCGTCCGGGGCGGTTACGACCGGCAGTTGCGCCGCTGCCAGCGCGCCTATCGTGAGCGCCGGGACACCCTCACATCGGCGCTGGCGAAGCACTTCCCGGGTACCGAGGTGACCGGGATCGCCGCCGGCCTCCACGCCATCGCCGCGCTGCCCGAGCGGTACGGCCCCGAGCCGGCGCTCCTGGCACGCGCGGCCGCGGCCGGAATCGCCCTGCGACCGCTCAGCGCCTGCGGTACCGCGCCGGCCGAGGACGGGGCCGTCCGCCTGGTCCTCGGCTACGCCCACCTGGCTCCGCCGGAGATCGAGGCGGGGGTACGGATGCTGGCCGATTCTCGAGGGTGCCGGGTGTTCATCTGAGGTTGGCGTGTCCGCCGCCGGGGGGCACGAGGGTGGAAGCGACCGACGAGCCCTCCGTTCGTTTCGCCGACCGCTGCCCCGAAAGGCGCCTCGATGTCGAACCGTCCCCCCTTCCCGCCCCCCGCCCGCCGCAGTGTGCTGCGCGGTTCGCTCGCCGTGTCGGCCGCGCTCGCCGTCCCCGCGGTGGGCTCCGCCGCCCCCGCCTTCGCGCTGTCCGGCCGGCCGCGCGCGGAGTGGGGTGTGCAGGTGGGCGACGTGACCTCCTCGTCCGCGCTGGTCTGGGTGCGGTCGGACCGTCCGGCCCGGATGACCGTGGAGACGTCGGCGACGGAGTCGTTCCGGCGGGCCCGTACCTGGCACGGCCCGCTCGTCGGCCCCGGCACCGACTTCACCGGGACGACGCCGCTGTACGGGCTGCCGCCGGGCGAGCAGGTGCACTACCGGGTGACCCTCGCCGACCCCCATGACCCCCGCCGCACCGGCAAGCCGGTGTACGGGACCTTCCGGACGGCGCCCGCCCGGCGCCGGGACGGGGTGCGCTTCCTGTGGTCCGGGGACATCGCGGGACAGGGCTGGGGCATCAATCCGGACATCGGCGGCTACGTGGTGTACGACGAGATGCGCCGTCTCGACCCGGATTTCTTCCTCTGCAGCGGTGACAACATCTATGCGGACGGGGTGATCGAGCCGAGCGTGACGCTGCCCGACGGACGGGTCTGGCGCAATGTCACCACCGAGGAGAAGGCGAAGGTCGCCGAGACCCTCGCCGAGTACCGCGGGAACTTCCGCTACAACCTGCTGGACCACAATCTCCGCGCGTTCAACGCCCAGGTGCCGTCGATCGTTCAGTGGGACGACCACGAGGTGCGCAACAACTGGTACCCGGGGCAGATTCTCGACGACACCCGGTACACGGAGAAGAACGTGGACGTGCTCGCGGCACGTTCGATGCGGGCGTTCCGCGAGTACTTCCCGGTGTCGACGCCGCAGTCCCGGTCCGGGGAGGGGCGGATGCACCGGGTGGTCCGCCACGGCCCGCTGCTCGACGTGTTCGTCCTCGACATGCGGTCGTTCCGCAACGCCAACTCCCCCGGCCGGCAGCCCGACGACACGACCGGCATCCTCGGTGCCGAGCAGCTCACCTGGCTCAAGCACGAGCTGTCCCGGTCCCGCGCGGTGTGGAAGGTGATCGCCGCCGACATGCCGCTGGGCCTGGTGGTCACCGACGGCGCCACGGACTTCGAGGCGGTGGCGCAGGGCGATCCCGGGAAGCCGCTCGGGCGCGAACTGCAGATCGCGGAACTGCTGCGGTTCGTCAAGCACCGGCGGATCACCGGCACGGTCTGGCTGACGGCCGATGTGCACTACACCTCCGCGCAGCACTACGCGCCGGAGCGCGCGGCGTTCAAGGACTTCGCGCCGTTCTGGGAGTTCGTCTCCGGTCCGCTGGCGGCAGGCCAGTTCCAGGCGAACGACCTCGACGCGACCTTCGGCCCCGACCGCGTCTTCGTGCGCGCCCCCGACCGGGCGAACGTGTCGCCGATGGAGGCGCCGCAGTACTTCGGCGAGGTCGACATCGACGGCGACAGTGGTGAGCTGACCGTGCGTCTGCGGGCCCAGGGCGGCTCCGTCCTGTTCACCAAGGTGCTGCAACCGGGGCGCGTCGGGCAGTGATCCGCTGACCGCCGATCGGCCCCCGTGCACCGGCGGGGGCCGATTGTCAGTGGTGGGTTCTACGGTTTTTCCATGACCCGATCCGTTCAGGCCTTGGCCTACGTACGCTCGTCCGCCGTGGAGTCCTCGCAGGCCGGGCCGCTCCTCGGCCTGGAAACCGCAGGCGGCCTCACACCGCGCGGGGCGGAGCCCCATCCCCGCTTCTTCTCGGGCTTCCTCACCTCCGCGGCGATCGCCGCCCGGGGGCTGCTCGCCGTGGCGGACGTGGCGTCCACACGGTATTACCAGCGCACCCTCGCGTCGTCGCTCGACCCGGTCGTGACGGGCAACGGCGACCGTCTGCGCTTCGAGTCGTTCTCCGGCTGCTGCGGGGTGTACGCGCGCCTGGATGTGCTCCAGGAGGGCCTGGACGGCGGGCGGACGGACCACGGCACCACCAATGTGGATGTCAACAACCCGCTGCGCGAGGCGCTGTCGCGGATATCGGGGGACGATCCGCTGCATCTGCGGGTGGGCCCGGAGGAATTGGCAGTGACCACGCTGGACGGCCCGGTCGTGGAGAAAAAGGTGCCGCTGCCCGACCGGTGGCTGCGCGGCTTCGCGGAGGCGCAGGTGGTCTCGGCCGGGTTCGATCTGCGGGCCGAGCTGTCCGCCGCCGAGGCCGTGCGGTTCCTGCGCTCGCTGCCTCGTTCGTCGGGCAACGCCTCGCGCGGTGCCCGGTGGGTGGTGCCCGCCGGGAAGACGCTCCGGCCGACGACCCGGCCGGTGCCCGGGGCCGTGTGCCTGCCGGGACCGGAACGGCTGGTCGCGCTGCAGCGGGTGCTGCGCCATGCGATCGCCCTGCGTGTGTACGGGCCGGTCGGCGACGGGGCGGCGACCGCGAGCGCCTGGGAGGCCGTGCTGCCGGGCATGCGGCTCACGCTGACGCTCTCGCCGGATGCCGCCCGCGGGTTCTCCGGCGAGGGCGGGGTGCTGGACGCGCTGGCCACCGACGACGCGGCGGCCGATGCCGAGCTGGTGTCCGTGTTGCTGGCCTGGGAGCCCCGGATCGACACCGCGGACCTGGCCGCCCGGTCCGGCCTCTCGGTGGAGCGGGTCCGGGCGGCGCTGACCCGGCTGGGCACGGCGGGCCGGGTCGGCTACGACCTCGCGGACGCGGCGTACTTCCACCGCGAGCTGCCGTACGACGCGGACCGGGCCGAGCGGCACAACCCCCGTCTGGTGGCGGCCCGGCAGCTCGCCGGTTCGGGCGCAGTCGTGCTCGATGCGGACATGGCGGCCGTGACATCGGGCGATCATCGGTACCAGGTGAGGGAGAAGGACGGCATGCTGAGTTGTACCTGCAAGTGGTGGGCGGACTACCAGGGCCGACGCGGCCCGTGCAAACACGCGCTGGCCGTCCGGATGGTCCGGCGCGGGGCACTGGTCGCCGGGGGTGTGCGATGAGCGAGCTGATGACCGCCGTGCGGGAGTCGCGCACGCACGAACTGCCGGCTCTGCTGGCCAAGATGGACACGGCAGAACGCCGGGCGGCGCTGGTCGAGCTGAAGACCCTCCGCAAGGAGGTTCGGGGCTGGAGCTGGGACAGCCAGAGAAAGATCATCAGGCCGCTGCTCGTGGCCGGTGCGGGCTGTCACACCGGAGCGGCGGCGTGTGCCACCTGGATCGCGGGCCGGGATCTGCTGGGCTGGGACCGCCCTCCCTTCACCTTGGTCGTCGCAGCCATGGCGGACCGTGACCCGGAGTGGCTCGGCGATGTCGCGCACCGGCTGGCGGCCCGGCCCGCAACGGCGGAGACCACCTACGACCTGATCTCCCGGCTGGTGCGGAAGTCCCAGTGCGCGGTGCCCACGACGGACGGCTTCGTGCGGGGCTGGCTCCAGACGGTGTCGACCTACCAGTGGCAGCGGGAGAAGAGGAAGCCGTTCATCGACATGCTCCGGGCCGACCCGTTCGCATCGGTGCTGCTGCCGCGGATCTTCGAAGTGCAGGAGCTGCCGCCGCAGATGCTCTGGTCCTACGAGACGGACGACGAGCGCCGCTGGGACGTCACCCTGGCCGCGCTTCCCCAGACGGGTCTGCTGGAGCGCGCGGCGCTCGTCGACGGCTGCGTGAGCCGGCTGCTCCGTGGTGGAAAGCCGGGTGAGCAGCGCTTCTTCCTCAGTACGCTGCGCCTTCTCGACCTGACCGAGCAGGAGGAGGCGGAGCGGGTCCCGGACTGGATCGGGATGGCCGCGGACGCCATGTCCACCGTCGCCGCTCATGCCCAGCAGGTGCTCGGCCGGCTGGACGAGCGCGGCAGGCTCTCCGCGCGGACGCTGGCGGAGGTGTCGGGTGCCGTGCTGTTCCGCACCGAGAAGAAGCTGGTCCGGTCCCAGCTCGTGCTGCTCGGCAAGGCGCTGCGCCGTGATCCGTCGGCCGCCGACGAACTGCTGCCCGTGGTGGTGGGAGCCTTCGAGCACGAGGACATGGACGTGCAGGAGCGGGCGCTCAGTCTCGTGGGCCGCTATCTTTCGGCCACCGGAGCCGGGGTGCGGGAGGAACTCGCCCTGTCGGCATCGTTGCTCGGCCCGGCGCACCGCACGCTGGTGACCGAGGTGTTCGGTGTCTCGGCGGTCGGGGAGCCGGAGCCGGAGGAGTACGAGGAAGTGCTGCCCCCGGAGCCCGTCGCCCGGCGTCTCGACCCGGCGCCCTTGTCGCTTCCCGAGCTGGTCGAGGACGTGGTGGTGCTGGGCCGCGCCTCCGCTCCGGAGATCCCGGTCTTCGAGCGGGTACTGGACGGCCTGGTGCGCCATGCCCACACCGACCGGTCGGCGCTGACCGGGGCGTTGCGCGAAGCACTGACGGGCGAGTGGTGGATGACCGGCGGATCGGGGGAGGGCGATCTGCCGCACTGGTCCGCACGGCAGATCCGCACGGCGGAAGGGATCGAGCCGGTCCTGGCCGTACTGCTCGGACATCTGTCGCCCCAGGTCGTGGCGGACGAGCTCGCCTCCTGGACTGGTACGGAGTCCTGCGTCCATGCCTCACTGCAGGGAATTCTGCGGGCCCGGGTGTGGGATGCCGCCGAGGCCGTGCTGACCGGCGATCGCCCGTTCCTGGTGGCGACCCCGACCTGGCACACCGGCTCGCTCGACCCCTCGGTACTGGTCGACCGGCTGCGGGAGTACCAGCGGCTCGGTCTGCGGCCCGGTCAGACCGACTTCGCCCAGGCCGTGCTGCGGGTGCGGCGTCATGGGCAGGACGGGGCTGCGGCTGCGGCCGAGGGGCTGGGAACGCCCGAGGGCGAGCGGCTGGCCAGCTGGCTGCGGGCCGACGAACCGCTCGCCGAGGTGTACCGCTTCGACCTGGAGAAGAAGACCAGACGCGGGCAGACGGTCGAGCGGACGCATCGGATCCTGATGGCCACCAGGGAACGGCCGTTCATCAAGGAGGTGCTCCCGCGCTCCTTCCACTGGCTCGGGCAGCCGCAGATCCCGACGCACAACCCGTGCTACCACTGGGGCGAGCGCCCCGAGCACTGGGTCGCCACCCTGCCGGAGGACGCCGAGACCCTGGCCGCCCGGCTGCTGCCGAACACGGCGAACAACGTGATCGAGGAGATACAGAACGCCGCCCGGCCGCTCACGCTGCTGGCCGAGCTCGACGGCCCCGTGGGCGAGGCCCTTCATCTGACGCTGGCGTACGGGCTGGGCGCCCGGCATCCCGAGGACCGTCTGGCGGCGGTGGACGCCCTGCTGATCCTCGCCACCCGGCAGCGGCTCGACGCGACGCTGCTCGGTGAGCGGATCGCGGCCCTGCTCGACTGCGGTCTGATCAAGCCCGTCCGCCTCGCCGACTCCGTCCGCACCGCCGCCGTGACCGGGGCGTACCGGACGGTGCTCTCCGTGCTGACCGGGGTGCTGCCGGGGGTGCTGGCGCACGAGAAGGCGCCACGTGGAGCGGGTGATCTGCTCGCCGTGGCCGCCGAGTGCGTCGAGCACTGCGGCACGACGGAGACCGAGGAGATATCCGGGCTCTCGAGGACCGCGGCGCGCGGTGGGTCCTCGCAGCTGGTCCGTCAGGCGAAGCGGCTGGCGGAGGCGTGGAAGGCCGGCGCCCCACGCGGATAAGGGCACCGCACACCCGGAGCACCTCCGGAGCGCGCCCGGAACACACCTGGAACCAATGGCCGAAAACAACCTGAAAGGGATCAGCTTCGCATGTAACCCATCGGTCACAGGGCGTTCGTGATCAGGCAACAACACTCGGTCAGAGTGAGTGCATGACTGATACGACACCCGAGAAGTCCGCCCGCCGCCCCCATCACTGGCGGCGGGACGTGACCGAACTGGCCGCCCTGTTCACCGCGGTCGCGGTGGCCGACGCCGTCGCGAACCTGATCGGCCACCAGCCGGGCGGGCCGTACCTGTTGATCGTCTCGGCGCTGGCGCTGGCCGTGACGGCCGGGTTCCACACCTGGTGGGCCCGCCGCCACAGCCACGCACCGCCACCGCGCGACGACACCGGCACGGCCCCGGATCCCGGCACCGGCTCGGGCACCGGGTCCGGCACCGGCGCCGCCGCCCGGACGGCGGCCGGTGCGGGTGCGGCGCCGTCCGCCAAGGACACGGTGCTATGGCAGATGCGGACCACGGTGCGCGACGCCCCGGGAAGTCTGGCGGTGGTGTGCGGCGCCCTCGCCCGGCACGGAGTGGACATCCTCACCCTCCAGACCCACCCGCTGGGCCGGGGCACGGTGGACGAGTTCCTGCTGCGCGCGCCCGCCCGGCTTCCGGCACGGGAGCTGAGCCGGGCGGTCTCCGCCGCCGGCGGAGGTTCGACGTGGATCGAGCGGGCCGACACCCACGATCTGGTCGACGCCCCGACCCGCGTCCTGGGCCTCGCCACCCGCACCGCACTGGACGCCGCGGAACTCCCCCTCGCCCTGAGGCAGTTGCTCGGCCGCTGCACCATCCATTCGCTCCCCGCCGTCTCGGTCACCGGCCGGGAGACCGGTGCGAGCGCCCCCGTCGAAGGAGTGCTGGAGGCAACGGTGATGCGGCTGCGTGACCCCTCGGGGGGCGCCCTCACGATCGAGCGGCCGCATCTTCCGTTCACACCGACCGAGTTCGCCCGGGCACGCGCCCTGGTCGAGCTCGATGCCCGGCTCGGTCCTCGCGTCCCGCGCGGCGCCCAGGTCCTCACCCTGCCCGAGGGCAACGAGATCACCGTACGCCGCGCCGATCCGGACGACCTGCCCGCCGCACGCGCGATGCACGGCCGGTGCTCCGAGCGGACGCTGCGGCTGCGCTACCACGGGCCGGTACTCGACGCCGACCGCTACCTCGACCATCTGCTCGGCCCCCGCTTCGGCCGCACCCTGGCCGTGCAGACGGCCTCGGGCCGGCTGGTCGCCCTCGGACACCTGCTCTGGGACGGTGACGAGACCGAGGTGGCCCTCCTCGTCGAGGACGACTGGCAGCGCCGCGGCATCGGCTCCGAACTGCTGCGCCGACTGGTCGCACTCGCGATCGAGGCGGGCTGCGAGAGCGTCTACGCCGTCACCCAGGCATCGAACACCGGCATGGTCGCGGCCATGCGTTCGCTGGCCCTGCCGCTGGACTACCAGATCGAGGAGGGCACCCTCGTCATCACGGCACGGCTGGACGCGACCCCGGTGCGCTCACTACCCCCGTACGAGCAGGTCGGCCGCTGATTCACCGGCCCCTGCGGCCGGGTGCTCGGCGTCCTGCGCGCCGAGTGCCCGGTGCAGGTCGGCCCACAGGTCCTCGACGTCCTCCAGGCCCACCGACATCCGCAGCAACCGGTCCCCGACACCGGAGGCATGCCGGTCCCCCTCGTCCACGATGCGGTGGCTGATGGAGGCCGGGTGCTGGATCAGGGTGTCCACGCTGCCCAGACTGACCGCCGGTGTGATGAGGCGGACCGCCGAGATCACCCGATGCGGGTCGCCATGCACCTCGAACGAGACCATCGCGCCGCCCAGTTCCGGGTAATGGACCCGGGCGACACGCGGATCCGCCGTCAGCCTGCGGGACAGTTCGGCGGCGCTCGCGGACGCCGCCCGTACCCGTACCGGAAGGGTGGACAGACCACGCAGCAGAAGGAATCCGGCCATCGGGTGCAGCACCCCGCCGGTGGCGAAGCGCACCTTCCGCAGAACGGACGCGAACTCCTCGTCGCAGGCGACGACCCCGCCCATCACGTCGCCGTGCCCGCCGAGGTACTTGGTGGCGCTGTGCAGCACGATCCGGGCGCCGTCCTCGACGGGCCGCTGGAGCACCGGCGTGGCGAAGGTGTTGTCGACGAGCAGGGGTACGGAACCGCAGGAGTGCGCGATCGCCCGGATGTCGACCTCGGCGAGGGTGGGATTGGCGGGGGTCTCCACCATCACCAGCCCGGTCTCCGGACGGATGGCCTCCGCGATGCCCGCCGGATCGGTCCAGGTCACCTCCGTACCCAGCAGTCCCGCGCCCAGCAGGTGGTCGCTGCATCCGTAGAGCGGGCGGACCGCGACCACATGGCGCAGGCCCATGCTGGCGCGGGCCAGCAGCACGGCGGTCAGGGCCGCCATTCCGCTGGCGAACGCGACGGCGCTCTCGGTGCCCTCGAGCCGCGCGAGGGCGGTCTCGAACCGGGCGGTCGTCGGGTTGTCCAGCCGTGCGTAGACCGGCGGGCCCTCGAGCCGGGCACCGGTGGCGGCGAAGGTGTCGATCCGCTCCGCCTCGGCCCTGGAGTCGTACGACGGATAGGTGGTGGACAGATCGATCGGCGGCGTATGCAGTCCGAGGGCGGCGAGATCGTCACGGCCCGCGTGCACGGCTTCGGTGGCCAGCGCCCTGGGCCGGTGGGTGACCGGGGGCGCGGTCGGGGTTTCGGTGTCCATGGCCCCACTCTGAACATTCACCGGCCAGTCCGGTGGAACACCCGTGCTACGTTCGGCCGATGGCTGAATCTGTCGCTCTCGACCCGGTGGATCTGCACATTCTGCGGCTGCTGCAGAACGATGCCCGGACCACGTACCGCGAGCTGGCCGCCGAGGTCGGTGTCGCGCCGTCGACGTGTCTGGACCGGGTGACCCGGCTCCGCCGGTCGGGCGTCATTCTCGGCCACCAGCTGCGACTGGACCCGGCACGGCTCGGCAGGGGTCTGGAGGCGCTGCTCTCCGTGCAGGTCCGTCCGCACCGCAGGGAGCTCATCGGTCCGTTCGTCGAGCGCATCAGGGCGCTGCCGGAGTCCCGCGCACTGTTCCATCTGACCGGCCCCGACGATTATCTGGTCCATGTCGCCGTCACCGGCACGGCCGATCTGCAGCGCCTCGTGCTCGACGAATTCACCTCCCGCCGCGAAGTGGCCCGGGTCGAGACCCGGCTGATATTCCAGCAGTGGGAATGCGGCCCCATGCTGCCGCCCGCCGCGTTTTCGTCGGAGCAGGGCCGCTGAGGCCGAATGATGTGACGCGGAGGCCGTCTCCGTACGAGGATGTCCGCATGTCAGACACTTCCAGCAACGCGCTGCCCCGTCAGGTCGCCGACGCCTACGTCGACGCGTTCGTCGCACTCGATCCGGTCTCCGGAACATATCTCGGTGTCGCGGAGAGCTCGCGCCGCCTTCCCGATTTCTCGCCGGCCGGGCAGGACGCCCTTGCCGAACTCGCCCGTACCACCCTGGTGAAGCTCGACGCTGCAGAGCAGCTGCCCGGTGCGGACAGCGAGGCCGAGCGCCGCTGCGGCCGCCTGCTGCGCGAGCGCCTCATGGCGGAGCTCGCCGTTCACGAGGCCGAGGAGGGACTGCGCACCGTCTCCAACCTCTCCTCCCCGGCGCACAGCATCCGCGACGTGTTCACGGTGACGCCCACCGAGACCGATGAGGACTGGGCCGCGATCGTGGACCGGCTCCACGCGGTGCCGGCCGCTCTCGAGGGCTACCGCGCCTCGCTCGCGCTCGGTCTGGAGCGCAAGCTGTACGGCGGCCCGCGCGCCGCGGCCACGTTCATCGGCCAGCTCGACGAATGGGCGGGCCAGGGCGGGAACGGCTTCTTCCAGGAGTTCGCGGCCCAGGGCCCGGAGGGGGCGCGCACCGCCCTGGACGAGGGCGCCCGGCTGGCCACGGAGGCGGTGGCGGCCCTCCGCGACTGGATGCGCGACGTGTACGCCCCGGCCGTCCAGGGCGCGCCGGACACGGTGGGCCGCGAACGCTACGCCCGCTGGGTTCGTTACTTCAACGGCACCGACCTGGATCTCGACGAGGCGTACGCGTACGGCTGGTCCGAGTACCACCGTCTGCTCGGCGAGATGCGGGCCGAGGCCGAGAAGGTGCTGCCGGGCGCCGGTCCCTGGGAGGCGCTGGCCCATCTCGACGTGCACGGCACGCACATCGAGGGCGTCGACGAGGTGCAGGCCTGGCTGCAGAAGCTGATGGACGAGGCGGTCGAGGCGCTCGACGGCACCCACTTCGAACTCGCCGAGCGGGTACGGAAGGTGGAGTCCCGGATCGCCCCGCCCGGCGGAGCCGCCGCCCCGTACTACACGGGCCCCTCCGAGGACTTCTCCCGCCCCGGCCGCACCTGGCTCCCCACGATGGGCGAGACCCGTTTCCCGGTGTACGACCTGGTGTCGACCTGGTACCACGAGGGTGTGCCGGGTCATCACCTTCAGATCGCGCAGTGGGCCCACGTGGCCGACAGCCTGTCCCGCTACCAGGCGTCGATCGGCGGGGTCAGCGCCAACTGCGAGGGCTGGGCGCTCTACGCGGAGCGGCTGATGGACGAGCTGGGCTTCCTGCCGGACGCGGAACGCCGTCTGGGCTACCTGGACGCGCAGATGATGCGGGCCTGCCGGGTGATCGTGGACATCGGCATGCACGCGGGCATGGAGATCCCGGCCGACTCCCCCTTCCACCCGGGCGAGCGCTGGACCCCGGACCTGGCTCAGGAGTTCTTCGGCAACCACAGCGGCCGTCCCGCCGACTTCGTGGAGAGCGAACTGACCCGCTACCTCTCGATGCCGGGGCAGGCCATCGGCTACAAGCTGGGCGAGCGGGCCTGGCTGCTGGGCCGGGAGAACGCCCGCAAGGCGCACGGCGACGCCTTCGACGCCAAGGCCTGGCACATGGCGGCGCTGTCGCAGGGGCCGCTCGGGCTCGACGACCTCGTCGAGGAACTGTCCCGGCTCTGATCCCCGTGCCGGCGGCCGGCCCCGGTCCCTCGGACCGCGGGCCCGGCCGCTCCCCGGGGCGCCGCCACCGGCCGGCTCGATCCGCGGCGGTACGGAGCTGCCGACGGGCGCGATCCGCGGCGGTACGCGGTCGTCAGCCGGTGTGCTCCCCGTCGGTGCGGTGCCGTACCGCCGAGCCCTGACGCTCCTTGACCACTTCGAGCTGGGCGGGGATACGGCGGCGCAGATCGGCGACATGGCTGACGATGCCGACGCTGCGGTCCCGTTCGCGCAGCGAGTCCAGTACGTCGAGCACTTCGTCGAGGGTCTGGTCGTCGAGGCTGCCGAAGCCCTCGTCGATGAAGAGGGTGTCCAGTCGTACGCCTCCGGCCTCGTCGGTGACGACATCGGCGAGGCCGAGTGCCAGGGCGAGCGAGGCGAAGAAGGTCTCGCCGCCCGAGAGCGTCGCCGTGTCCCGTTCACGGCCGGTCCAGGCGTCGACGACGTGGAGGCCCAGACCCGACCTGCGGCCTCCCGTGCGGGCGTCGGAGTGCACCAGCGTGTAGCGCCCGGACGACATGCGCCGGAGCCGGGCGGTGGCCGCCGCGGCGACCTGCTCGAGCCGGGCGGCGAGCACGTACGACTCCAGCCGCATCTTGCGCTCGTTGTCGGCGGAGGTGCCCGCGGTGAGCCCGGCCAGCCGTGCCACCCGGTCGTACTCCTCGCGCAGCGGGCCGAGTCCGCGCACCTCGCGCCCGGCCTCCCGGGAGAGCCGGGCGAGTTCGGCGCGGCGTTCGCGCGCGGCGGCCAGCGCGGCGGTGGCGTCCCGCAGCGACCGCTCGGCCGTGTCGTACGCGGCCTGCGCCCCGGCCACGTCGGCCCGCGGGCGGTCGGCGGCGGCCCGGGTCCCGGGCTCGGCCAGCCGGTCGGCCACCGCCGCCTCCTCGGCCTGCCAGGCGTCGACGAGACGCTGGAGCTCGCGCTGCGCGGCGTCGTCGAGCAGGGCCCCGGCGGCGGCGTGCGGGGTGTCGAACCCGGCCCGGAACGCGGCGTCGGCGAGCCGGCCGTCGGCGTCCTTGCGGCGCCGCGCGGCCGTCTCCTCCTCGCGTACCGCCTCGGCTGCCGTGGCCAGCAGCGCGACCCGGCGCTCCAGCAGCGCGGCGTGTTCGGTGACGCTCGCGGCCTCGCCCCGGGCGGTCGCCAGCTCGGCCTCCAGGGCCGCCTGTTCGCGGTCCAGGGCCTCGCGCTGGGAGGTGCGGGCCGCGGCGCGGCGTTCGGCGAGGCGGCGTCCGTCGAGACGTTCGGCCTGTTCCCGCTCGGCGGCGGCAAGTGCTTCGCGTGCGGCGTGCGTGCCGGACGCGGTGCGGTGGGCCTCGGCGTGCTGGGCTGCCAGCCGGTCGACGAGGACGGTGAGTTCGGCGGCCGCGGGGTCGGCCCGCTCCCCCGGCTCCTGCTCCGGCGCCCTCGCGGCCGCGCGGGCCACCGTGTGCCGCTCGCGTACGGCCGCGAGTTCGCGGTCGGCCCGGGTGCGCGCGTCCTCGGCGTGCCGGTACGTGTCGAGCGCCTGCTCCTCGGCCGCTTTGTCGACATGTCCATCGGCGGCGCGGGCCGGTCGGGGGTGCTCGGCCGAGCCACAGACCTGGCACTCCTTGCCGTCCACCAGTTCGGCGGCCAGCTCCGCGGCGATGTCGCGGAGCCGTCGCTCGCGGAGGTCCAGCCAGGTCTCACGGGCCGTCGCGGCCCGGTCGCGGGCCTCGGTCAACTGCCCGTCGGCTGCCGAGACCAGGGCGGCGAGGGAGTCGCGGCGAAGGGCGGCGGCCAGCCGGGCGCGGGCGGGCTCCAGCCGTCCCGCGAGCTGCTCCGCGCGGGTGGCGGCGTCCTGGGCCGCCTCGATGCGGGCCCGCAGTCCGTCGCGGGTGGTCTCCCAGTCGGCGAGCCAGGTCTCCGCCTCGCGGATCAGCTCGTCGTCGGCCCGCGCCTGATGCTCCAGCGCGGCCCGCTCGGTGTCGATGCGTGCGCTGCGCCGTTCGGCCCGCCGGGCGGCCTCCAGGGCGCCGAGCTCCTGGCGCAGCCGCCGCTCCAGTTCCGCCAGCTGTTCGGCACCGGCCTCGGTGAGGCTGCCGGGCAGCGCGGCGCGGGCGTGGTCGCGGTTCCGGCCGGCCTCGCGGTGGGCTCGCTCGGCCTCCTCGCACAGCTCCAGGGCGGGCGCGACGAGCTCCGCCTTGCGGGCCCGGGCGAGGCGTTCGCGGTGCCGGTCGTGGTCGGGGCGGCGGTCTTCCAGGGCGGCGGAGCGCCGGAGCGTCTCGGCGTGGCGCTGCTGGAGTACGGCGAGTTCACGGCTGCGGTCGAGGGCCTGGCGGGCCGCCGACTGGCGCTCCTCGGCCGCCTCCAGGAGGCAGGCGGCGATGTCGAGCCGTTCGCGGGCGGCGCTGCGGGCCGTCGCCGCCCACGCCAGCACACCGTCGGCGAGCCCCGGATCACCGGCCCGGAGTTCGGGGAGCGGAACCTCGCGCCCGGCGGGGCCGGCGGCCTGGGCGATCCGCTGGGCGACCGCGAGGACGCGTTCGTCGCCGGCCCTGACCTCGGTCTCGGCGCCTCGGCGCAGCTCGGCCAGGCGGTCCTCCACGGCGGCGAAGCGGTGGGTGTCGAAGAGTCTGCCGAGCAGCTTGCCGCGGGCCTCGGCGTCGGCCCGCAGAAAACGCGCGAAATCGCCCTGTGGCAACAGCACCACCTGGCAGAACTGCTCCCGGCTCATCCCGATGAGCCGGGTGATCTCCTCGCCGATCTCCTGGTGCGAGCGGCTGAGGGGCCGCCAGCCGTGGTCGGGGTCGTACGCGCGCAGGTGGCTCTGTGCCCGCTCGGTGGTGAAGCCGCTGCCCTTCTTCTTGGGCCGCGGCTGGGCGGGGCGCCGGGTCACCTCGAGGCGGCGGCCGCCGACGGTCAGCTCCAGCGTGATCTCGGTGACGAGATCCGTCGGGGCGTGGTCGCTGCGCAGGGAGGTGCCGGGGCTCTGGCGGGCGCCGGGCACGGCGCCGTACAGGGCGTAGCAGACGGCGTCGAGGACCGAGGTCTTCCCGGCACCGGTGGGGCCGTGCAGCAGGAAGAGCCCGGCCGACGAGAGGGCGTCGAAGTCGATCTCCTGGGTGGTGCCGAACGGCCCGAAGGCGGTGACGGCGAGCCGGTGCAGCCTCAATGGTCCACCTCGCGCCGGCCGTCCGTCACGCGGACGTGGTCGAAGGCGCCGCGCAGCACGGTGCGTTCCTGTTCGTCGGCCGCGGCGCCGCCGCGTACATGGGCCACGAAGTCCTCCGCGATCTGCTGGTCGTCGCGTCCCCTGAGGCGCTGGGCGTAGGAGGCGTGCGGGTCCTCGGGGGCCCGGTCGGGCTCGAAGACGAGGCTGAGCGTGTGCGGGAACCGTTCGGCCAGCCGGGCCATCGGCTCGTCCGGGCGGACCGGGTCGGTGAGGGTGGCCTCGACCCAGGACTCCCGGTGCCGTTCCAGCGCGGGATCGTCGAGGAGCCGGTCGAGGTGTCCGCGGAGCCGGGCGAGCGGGCGGGGCACCGGGCAGCCGACGCGCTCGGCGGTGACGGCGCCCATGGCGTCCAGTTCGATCAGCCACATGGTCTTGCGGTGGGCGGCCTCGGAGAAGGAGTACGCGAGCGGCGAGCCCGAGTAGCGGACGCGCTCGGTGAGGGTCTGGCTGCCGTGCAGGTGCCCGAGGGCCACGTAGTCGACGCCGTCGAAGACCCCGGCGGGTACGGCGGCCACCCCGCCGACGGTGATGTCTCGCTCGCTGTCGCTGGGCTCGCCGCCCGCGACGAAGGCGTGCGCGAGTACCACGGACCGGGTGCCGTCGGGGCGGGCCGCCAGATCCGCGCGGACCCGTTCCATGGCCGCGGCGAGCACCGCTTCGTGGCCCGCCCGGTCCGCCTTGAGGACGTCCTTCACCAGGGCGGGTTCCAGGTACGGCAGCCCGTAGAAGGCCACCTCGCCGTGGGCGTCGCGCAGGACGACGGGGGTGGCGCAGTCGGCGGGGTCGGTGCGCAGATGGATCCCGGCCCGCCCGATGAGGCCCGCGCCGACGCCGAGCCGGCGCGCCGAGTCGTGGTTCCCGGAGATCATCACGGTGGGTACGCTCTCGGCGGCGAGCCGGTGCAGCGCGTCGTCGAAGAGCTCGACGGCGGCGAGCGACGGCACGGCCCTGTCGTACACGTCGCCCGCGACGACGACCGCGTCCACCTCGCGCTCGCGCACCGTCGCCACCAGATGGTCCAGGTAGGCGGCCTGCGCGTCGAGCAGCGGGACCCGGTGGAACGATCGGCCCAGGTGCCAGTCCGACGTGTGCAGAATTCTCAAGACCCGGCTCCGACCCGCATCGTTCTCTTCCTCCGCCCCGGGACCCGGCCGCCGCGCACCACGACCGGCCCCTCACAGTCTCGCATCACCGCCGGCCGTGTCCGGGCCACGGCCACAATCCGGTCCGCGGACCGCTCCGGGAACGGGTCCGCAAGACCCGGTCCGCTTCCGCCGCCCCGCGGACCGGTGGCGGTCAGGCGTCCCCGTACGCCTCTCCGCCCAGTTCCAGCTCGGCCTCGCCCGCCGTCGCGTCGGCCAGCCAGCCCCGGAATGCCTCGACGTCGGCGTCCGGCAGCCCGATCTCGATGACGACGGCCTCCGCGTAGCGGACCTCGCGCACGGAGCGGCCGGTGGCGCGGAGGTCGTTCTCCAGCCTGCCCGCGCGCTGGTGGCCGACGGTGATCGTGGCGAGGCGGAACCGGCGGCGGGTGACGGTGCCGAGTGCGTCGATGGCCTCGCCGACCACTCCCCCATAGGCCCTGATCAGTCCGCCCGCACCGAGCTTGACCCCGCCGTAGTAGCGGGTCACGACAGCGACGACGTAACGCATCTCCCGGCGGGTCAGCATCTGGAGCATGGGCACGCCCGCGGTGCCGCCGGGCTCCCCGTCGTCACTCGCCTTCTGTACGGAGGCGTCGGCGCCGATCACGTACGCGAAGCAGTTGTGGGTGGCGGTCGGGTGCTCGGCGCGGATGCGTGCGACGAATTCCTGCGCCTCCCGCTCGGTGGCGGCGGGGGCGAGCGCGCAGATGAACCGCGATCGGTTGATCTCGGTCTCGTGCACGCCCGCTTCGGCGACTGTCCGGTACTGCTCCTGCATCCGGCCACCCTATGCCCCGGGCGGGAATGGTCCGGGGCCGCCGTCCGTTGTCCGGATCATGTACGCAGACGACGAGACGATCCGCCGGATTCTCCGGGACACCGGCGACACCTGGGCCGTGGTGGGCCTGTCCGACAACCGCTCGCGCGCGGCCTACCGGGTCGCGGAGGTGCTCCAGCGCTTCGGCAAGCGGGTGGTCCCGGTGCACCCGAAGGCCGAGCGGGTGCACGGCGAGGACGGCTACGCATCGCTGGCCGACATCCCCTTCCCGGTCGATGTGGTGGATGTGTTCGTCAACAGCGAGCTGGCGGGCGGGGTGGCCGACGAGGCGGTCGCGGCGGGCGCCAAGGCCGTCTGGTTCCAGCTCGGTGTGATCGACGCGGCGGCGTACGACCGTACCCGGGCGGCCGGGCTGGACATGGTCATGGACCGGTGCCCCGCGATCGAGATCCCGGCCCTGAACGGCTGACGCCGGAGCACGCGCGCTTCGTCCGGATGTGCGCGGTGTCGCGGCGGGCACCCGGCTGGGACAATGACCTGCTGTGACTACTTCGACCGCACCTGCCGTCACCCACAGTCGTGCCGGGCTCGCCGGGCAGCTGGCGGCGCTCGGTGTGGAGCCGGGCGGGGTCCTTCTGGTGCACGCCTCGATGCGTGCGGTGGGCCCGGTGTCCGGTGGGGCCGGTGCGGTGGCCGGCGCGCTGCGGGATGCCCTCGGGGCGGACGGCACGATCGTCGTCCCCGCCTTCACCCCGGAGAATTCCGACACCTCGCCGCACTACCTCGACCGGGTGCGCGGCCTGGACGACCGGGGCCGGGAGGCGGTGCGGGCGGGCATGCCGCCGTTCGACGCGGCGGCCTCGCCCGCGCCGTCCATGGGCCGCCTGGCGGAGGCCGTACGGCTCGGTCCGGGCGCGGTGCGCAGCGGGCACCCGCAGACGTCCTTCGCCGCCGTCGGCCCGTGGGCCCCGAATCTGCTGGCGAACCACCGCCCCGACTGCCACCTGGGTGAGGACTCGCCCCTGGCCCGGCTCTACGAGTCACGGGCCCAGGTCCTGCTGCTGGGCACGGGCTTCGGCACCTGCACGGCCTTCCACCTCGGCGAGTACCGCGTACCCGCCCCGCCCCGCCGGACCTACCGCTGCGTGGTGACGGCCGGGGGCCTGCGCCAGTGGTGGGAGTACGAGGACGTCGCGCTGGACGACAGCGACTTCGCGGCCCTGGGCGCGGACTTCACCCGTGCCTGCGGCCCCCTGGTACGCACCGGCCCGGTGGGCTCCTCGACGAGCCGCCTCTTCCGCATCACCGACGCCGTGGACTTCGCCACCCACTGGCTTCCGCCCCACCGCACTCCCGCCCCGCTCCGGGCCCTCTGTTCCGAGCACGGCTGAGCCTTTCCCGCGTCGGCTCCGGCCGCCTCAGCGTGGGGGTGGGACGGAGACCGTCATCGTGATCTCGGCCGGTCCGGGGCCGTCGTTGCGGTAGGTGTGCGGGTGGTGTGCCTCGAAGGAGGCGGAGTCGCCGGCCGGGACGGCGTAGGCGGTGCCGTCGACGATCAGGGTGAGCTCGCCGGCGGTGACGTGGAGCAGTTCGACGGTGCCCTCGGGGTGCGGGTCGGAGGTGGTGCCCTCGCCGGGCATGAGGCGCCAGGACCAGAGTTCGAGCGGTCCGCGCGCTTCCGCGCCGATGTGGAGGATGCCGGAGCTGCCCGCCTCGGTGGACCACAGGCACACCGCCTGGTTCCCGGGCACCAGCTGGACCGGTGAGCCCTGTTCGTGGTCGAGGAGTGTCGTGATGCTGACGCCCAGCGCGTCGGCCAGCTTGACCGTGGTGCCGACGCTCGGGTTGGTGCGGGCCTGCTCGATCTGGATGATCATGCCGCGGCTGACCCCGGCGCGGGCGGCGAGCACGTCCAGGGTGAAGCCGCGCTCCCCCCGCCACCGCTTGAGATTGCGGGCCAGCGCCTGGGTGAGCTGATCGAGATCTGCCACATTCCGTCCAAGGCTCTGGATGAAAAGGTCAAGGGAATCGCACTGTACTGCGCGATCAACCGGCGGGCGGGTTCTCCGGCTCGGTCGCTTCCGCCAGGGCCAGCAACTGCTCCGGGGTGGCATCCGCCGGTATCGGGACCGGCGCGGGGGTGCGCAGGGGCGGCTGCCAGCCCTTCTCGGGGTCCCAGCTGCGTACGACGCGGGCGGGGGCACCGGCCACCACCGCGTGATCGGGCACCGTGCCCCGTACCACCGCGCCGGCGGCCACCACCACGTTGCGCCCGAGTACGGCACCGGGGAGGATCACCGCCCCGGTGCCGATCCAGCAGCCGGGGCCGATGGCTACGGGTTCCATCCGGGGCCACTGCCGGCCGACCGGTTCGTCGGGGTCGTCGTAACTGTGGTTCGTGGACGTGATGTAGACGTAGGGCCCGCAGTACGTGTCCGGGCCGATGGTCACCCGGGTGTCGGCGACCACGTGGCTGCCGCGGCCGAGCACCACCCCGTCGCCCAGGGTCAGGATCGGGTCGGGGCCGAGGTCCAGGTCGGGCATGAGTCCGGCCGTCAGCGTGACCTGTTCACCGATCACACAGTGCGCGCCCAGTTCGATCCACCGTTCGCCGAAGACCGTGCCCTGCGGAAAGGCCAGCCGGGTGCCCTCGCCGATCCGTCGGAAGCGCAGCGTGCCGGGGCGGTCCGCGGTGACCGCGCCCGTCTCCCGTACCCAGCGCCAGCCGCGGTGCACGGCCCGGGACAGGGCACGGCGCCGCCAGGCGGCAAGGGAGGAGAACGTGTTCCAGGTCGTCGGCACTCGCTCACGGTAGTCGGCGGTGCCCGCCCCGATCGCCGTGACGGCCTGTGATGTTCACCCCACTCAGCCATCTCCCGCGGCCCGTCGCATACCGTTCCCCTGCCGCGGCCGGACGGCCGCGGCCGCACATGAAGCCGAGCACGAAGACCCGAGCACGAAGACCTGACCACGAAAGGAGCGCGCCATGGCTGAACAGGCGTTGATCACGGGGCTGGGCGGCAAGGAGCCCGACATCGACGCGGAGGCCTTCACGGCGCCGACCTCGGTGGTCGTCGGCGAGGTCACACTGGCCGCGGGTGCCAGCGTCTGGTACCAGGCCGTGCTGCGCGCCGACTGCGCCCCGATCAGCATCGGGGCCGGCAGCAATGTCCAGGACAACTGCAGTGTCCACGGCGACCCCGGCTTTCCCGTCACGGTCGGTGAGCGTGTCTCGGTCGGGCACAACGCCGTGCTCCACGGCTGCGCGGTGGAGGACGACGTCCTGGTGGGCATGGGCGCGACCGTCCTCAACGGCGCCCGAATCGGCGCGGGTTCGCTGATCGCGGCGCAGGCACTGGTCCCGCAGGGGATGCAGGTGCCCCCGGGTTCGCTGGTCGCCGGGGTCCCCGCCAAGGTCAAGCGGCAGCTGACCGAGGAGGAGCTCGAGGGCATCCGGTTCAACGCGGTGGGGTACGTGGAGCTCGCCAAGGCCCACCGCCGCGCCCACGAAGGCTGAGCGGGCAGGCCGGAGACGTGTGACGGGCGCGGCCGGTGCGGCCGCGCC
>NZ_JBHJQP010000051.1:0-45035 GCF_042262625.1 Streptomyces sp. NPDC056347
GTACGCCCCCGGGCGGGGCGGGCCGCGGCCGCCGTGCTGCTGGCCTGCGTGGCCGTCTCCGGCGCCGCCGCGCTCGACGCGACGAGCGATCTGCACAGCAGTATCGAGGCGGCCCAGATCAGCCACCGCTGAGCCGGGTCCGGCCTTCGTCCGCCGGACCCGGCCCGGCCCCGCCACCCCGGCACTCCCGGGTTCAGGACCGGGCCGGACGGTCCGCCAGATGCTCCCGCAGCCGGTCGAGGAAGACCCGCTGCCCGGCCACGAGCAGTCCGGCCGCCTCCTCGGGCGTGCACCAGGCGAACCGGTCGACCTCCGGGAACTCCCGCAACATCCCCGACCCCCTCGGCCACTCCATGGTGAACGTCCCCGGGACCGCCGAGGCGGCGTCGACGTCCGCCTCCAGCGCCCACACCGTCACGGTCTTGCCACCGGACTGACGGTTCTCGCCCAGCGCGATCCACGGTCCCTTCGGCGCCGGGTGCCCGAACTCCTCCCCGAACTCCCGGCGCGCGGCCGCCGCGGGCTCCTCGTCGGGGCCGTACTCCCCCTTGGGGACCGACCACGCCGCGTGTTCCCGGCGGGCCCAGAACGGGCCGCCCATGTGGCCGATCAGTACCTCGAATCCGGTCCCGCCCGTGCGGCGGAACAGCAGCAGGCCCGCGCTGCGTCCGGTGCGCTCCGGTGATGGCATGCCGTCAAGTCTGCGCCCCGGCAGCGGCGTACCGGCGCCGACGACACCCCCGAGACGTTGATCATTTCCGTCATCGGTCCGACGTCGCCTGTTCGCCGTGAGGTTCCCGACGCCCCCTGGTGCACCGCCCCGGGCCCGGCCATGCTGTCCGCCGGACATGCCCGCCGCCCGCACCGGGCCGCGCAACCATCGGGATCCCAGGAGGACTTGTGGGCCTTGGCACAGTCGGTACAGCGACCGGACCGCGCGGGAGGGCGGCGAGACGGCCCCGGCCGGCCGCCCGCCCGCTGGTCCTCCTCGCGACGGCGTCCGCCCTGACGCTCGGCATGATCACGCCCGCGCTCGCGGACCCGGGCACCGACCCGCGTCCCGCCACCACCGCCGAGATCCTGCGGCCCGTCGCCCCGCCACCGGCGAGCAACGCTGCGGACGCGACGCCCACGGCCGTCGCGGACGGCGACGGCATCGAGACCGCCCGGGCCTCCCGCCCCATCGCCCCCGGCGTCCGGCTCGACTCGTACGACCGGCTCGAATCCGACAAATGGCTGCGGGTCGACCACCTCTCGGTCGACCTCGCCGGCAGCGGCGTACGCGCCGACTACCTCTCCTCCGGCAAGGTCTCCGAACGGCACACCGTCTCCGAACTCGCCTCCCGCCACGACGCCGGTCCCGGCCGCCGGACCATCGCCGCGATCAACGCCGACTTCTTCGACATCAACCAGACCGGAGCCCCGGAAGGGATCGGCGTCAAGGACGGCGTCCCCGTCCAGTCGCCCGCGCCCGGGGTCAACCGTGCCGTCGGCATCGGCCCGGACAGCGCGGGCCGCATCCTCGACCTGTACTTCGAGGGAACGCTCACCCTGCCCTCCGGGCCGCGGCCGCTCGCCGCGTACAACGCCGCCAATGTGCCCTCCGGCTCCATCGGTGCGTACACCCCGGCCTGGGGGAGCGCCGACCGTGCCCTCACCGTGGACGCCGCGAAGCCGGTCGCCGAAGCGGTGGTACGGGACGGCAAGGTCGTCTCCGTGACGGACACGCCCGGATCGGGCGCCGTCCCCGACGGCACCACCGTCCTGGTCGGCCGGGAGGCCGGAGCCGTCGCGCTCAAGGCCCTCGAACCGGGCGACGCGGTGTCCCTGGCCTACCGGGCCCGCACCGACTCCGGGGCCGTACCGCGCACCGCCGTCGGCGGCCGGGAACTCCTGGTCGCCGACGGCGTCGCACAGAACCACGACGGCGAGGGCAACAACACCGCGGCGCCCCGGACCGCCGTCGGCTTCTCCAGGGACGGCCGGACGATGCAGATCCTCACCGTCGACGGGCGGCAGGCCGACAGCGGCGGCGTCACCCTCACCGAACTCGGCCTGATGATGCGCGAGGCCGGTTCCTACAGCGCGCTCAACCTGGACGGCGGCGGCTCCTCGACCCTGGTCGCCCGCGCCCCCGGCAGCGACGCGCTCCAGGTGGAGAACAGCCCCTCCGACGGCAGCGAGCGCACCGTCCCCAACGGCCTCGCCCTCACCGCCCCCGACGGCAGCGGACGCCTCAAGGGCTACTGGGTCCAGCCCCGCACCCCCGCCGCCACCGCCCCGGGCACCGACCCCGTCAAGGGCGGCCACCCCGACCGGGTCTTCCCCGGCCTCACCCGGCGCCTCACCGCGACCGGCCACGACGAGACGTACGGCCCCGCCCAGGGCGTCCCGCGCTGGAACACCACGCGCGGCTCCGTCGGCACGGTCGACGGTACCGGGCTCTTCACCGCACGCGGCAGCGGCACCACCGAGGTGCGCGCCCAGCACGGACCGGCGCGCGGCACCACCACGCTGACCGTCCTCGACAAGCTGGCCCGCCTCCGGCCCACCACCCAGCGGGTGGGCCTCGCCGACGCCGGGGCCACCGGCACCTTCGGCATCGTCGGGCTCGACGCCCACGGAACCAGCGCCCCCGTCGAGCCGCGCGACCTCACGCTCGACTACGACCACGCGCTCTTCGACATCCGCGACGACGGACAGGGCTCGTTCACCGTCGCCTCGCGCACCGGCTCCGGCGCCGGACTGATCAGGGCGACCGTCGCCGGGGCCACCACCACCCTCGCCGTCAGCGTCGGCCTCACCGAGCAGGCCGTCTCCTCCTTCGACGACGCCGGGTCCTGGAAGTTCAGCCAGGCACGGGCCGACGGCTCGCTGACCGCCACCCCCGACGGCCGCACCGGCACCGGACTGAAGCTCGACTACGACTTCACCCTCTCCACCGCCACCCGCGCCGCCTACGCCGCCCCGCCCCGGCCGGTCACCGTGCCCGGCCAGCCCCAGTCGTTCAAGCTGTGGATCAAGGGCGACGGCAACGGTGCCTGGCCGACCCTGCACCTCAAGGACGCGGCCGGCTCCGACCAGCTGCTGCGCGGCCCGTACGTGACCTGGACCGGCTGGCGGCAGGTCACCTTCGACGTGCCGCCGGGCGCCGCCATGCCCCTGTCCGTCTCCCGCTTCTATCTCGCGGAGACCGCGGCCACCAAGCAGTACACGGGCGGGATCGTGATCGACGAACTCACCGCCCAGGTGCCGCCCACCGTCGAACTGCCCGAACAGGCCGCTCCCGCCGACCCGCTGATCGACCCGGCGGCCGTGACCGGGCGCCGGGACTGGCGGTTCGCGGTGATGTCCGACGCCCAGTTCGTCGCCCGCGAACCGGACAGCGCCATCGTCGCCCAGGCCCGGCGCACCCTGCGCGAGATCAAGGCGGCCGCCCCGGACTTCCTGGTGATCGCCGGGGACCTCGTCGACGAAGGCTCGCCCGCCGACCTGGCCTTCGCCCGCCGCGTCCTCACCGAGGAACTCGGCGACGCGCTGCCCTGGTACTACGTACCGGGCAACCACGAGGTGATGGGCGGCCGGATCGACAACTTCGTCGAGGAGTTCGGGCCCGCCCAGCGGACCTTCGACCACAAGGGCACCCGTTTCGTCACGCTAGACACCTCCAGCCTCAGCCTGCGCGGCGGCGGCTTCGCCCAGATCCGGCAGCTGCGCGCCCAGCTGGACGCGGCAGCCGAGGACCGCGGCATCGACTCGCTGATGCTGATCGAGCACGTCCCGCCGCGAGACCCGACCGTGCAGAAGGGCAGCCAGCTCGGCGACCGCAAGGAGGCGGCCCTGGTCGAGCGGTGGCTCGCCGACTTCCGCCGCACGACGGGCAAGGGCGCCGCCTTCATCGGCGGCCACGTGGGCGTCTTCGACGCCTCGCACGTCGACTCGGTGCCCTACCTGATCAACGGGAACTCCGGCAAGGCCCCGGCCGGGCCCGCCGCCGACGGCGGATTCACCGGCTGGTCGATGGTGGGTGTCGACCGCGTCGGACCGGGCGAGCAGGCCGCCGCGCGGCAGCGGCCGTGGCAGGGCGGACCCGACTGGGTCTCCGTCCAGACCCGCGCACACACCGACGCGGTCCGGATCGACGCGCCGCCGGTGCTCCGCGCCGGGGGCCGTACGAAGGTCACCGCGACCGTCACCCAGGGCACCCGCGAGGTCCCGGTCGGCTTCCCGCTGTCCGCGGACTGGACCGGCTCCCCGAACGTCCTCATCGGTGACGCGAACGGGCCGGGGCGCCACCGCACCGCGGTCCTCGACCCGGCCACCGGCACCCTCACCGCCCTGCGCCCGGGCACCGTCACCCTCGCCGTGACGGTCAACGGCACGACCGAGCGGGTACGGATCAGGATCGTCGCGGCCGCCGCCGCGAACGCCGCCTGACGTCACGGACCGGCCGCCCGCACCACGGTGCGGGCGGCCTTTGTCCTACAGCTTGCGGTACGCGTACGCCTCCGACGCGGCGGCCGCCACCGCCTCGATGTCGCCGCCCGCCGAAGCGGTGACCACGGCGGCCACGGCGCCCTCCAGGAACGGTGCGTCCACCAGCCGGGAGCCGTCCGGCAGCTCGTCGCCCTCGGCCAGCATCGACTTCACCGTGAGCACCGCACTGCCCAGATCGACCAGCAGCGCCACACCCGCGCCGGAGTCGACCGAACGGGCCGCCGCGGCGATCAGCTCCGCACTCGTCCCCAGCCCGCCGCCGGGCAGCCCGCCCGCGGCGGCCACCGGGGCCGTGGCACCGCCCGCCGCCAGCCCCCCGGCCAGCTCCGCCACGGCCTCGGCCACCGGGCCGCTGTGCGAGACCAGCACGATCCCGACCACGCCACCGGCGCTCATGCCGCATCCCCGTCCGTGCCCCGGGCCGTCTCGGCCAGTGCGGTGACCAGCAGCGCCGCCGACGTCGCCCCGGGGTCCTGGTGCCCGATGCTGCGCTCACCCAGATAGCTCGCCCGCCCCTTGCGGGCCAGCATCGGAACCGTGGCCAGCGCCCCCGCGTCGGCCGCTTCCCGGGCCGCCCCGAACGACTTGCCGAGCGCCTCGGCGGCGGGCAGCAGCGCGTCGAGCATCGTCTTGTCCCCGGCCTGCGCCCCGCCGAGCTGCGCCACCGCCGCGACCCCCTCGCCCAGCGCCCGGGCCAGCTCCTGTTCCGTCACGGCAGGGGCATCGCCCAGGGCCTTGCCGGTACGCCGCAGCAGCGTCCCGTACAGCGGGCCGGAGGCGCCGCCGACGGTCGAGATCAGCTGCCGCCCGGCCAGCGCCAGTACCTCCCCGGGGGATTCCGGCGGCGCCTCGCCCAGCGCCTTGGCCACCGCGGTGAAGCCGCGCCGCATGTTGCTGCCGTGATCGGCGTCCCCGATCGCGGCGTCGAGATCGGTGAGACGGTCCGCCTCACGGTCCACCAGGGCCGCGGACGTGGTCATCCAACGGCGGAAGAAGTCGGCGTCGAGCACGTGATCTCCTTGTCGCTCCAGCAGAACGGGCAGAACGGGCGCGTACGGCGCATCAGCGGCCCCAGCGCAGCGCGGGTGTCTCCACCGGCGCGTCCCACAGCCGCAGCAGCTCCTCGTCCACCTGGCAGAGCGTCACCGAACAGCCCGCCATGTCGAGCGAGGTCACATAGTTCCCCACGAGCCTACGAGCCACCGCCACACCGCGCTCGGACAGCACCCGGTCCACCTCCGCGCCGAACCCGTACAGCTCCAGCAGCGGTGTCGCGCCCATGCCGTTGACCAGGACGAGCACCGGCCCGGTCGGCCGCAGGTCGTCCAGCACCGCGCCGACCGCGGCGTCCGCGATCTCCCGCGAGGCCATCATCGGCCGCCGCTCCCGCCCCGGCTCGCCGTGGATGCCGATGCCGAGCTCCAGTTCGTCCGGCGGCAGATCGAAGGTGGGGGAGCCCTTGGCCGGGGTGGTGACCGCGCCCAGTGCCACCCCGAAGCTCCGCGACGACTCGTTGACCTTCCGGGCCACGGCCGCCACTCGCTCCAGCGGGGCGCCCTCCTCGGCAGCCGCCCCGGCGATCTTCTCGACGAAGAGGGTGGCGCCGGTACCCCGCCGCCCCGCCGTGAAGAGGCTGTCCGTCACCGCCACGTCGTCATTGACCAGCACCTGCTCGACCCGTACGCCGTCCTCCCCGGCCAGCTCCGCGGCCATCTCGAAGTTCAGCACGTCGCCGGTGTAGTTCTTGACGACGAACAGCACCCCCGCGCCGCCGTCCACCATGGCGGCGGCCCGCACCATCTGGCCCGGAACGGGCGACGTGAAAACCTCCCCGGCGCAAGCGGCGGAGAGCATTCCGGGCCCGACGAACCCGGCGTGCAGGGGCTCGTGCCCGGAGCCGCCGCCGGAGACCAGCGCCACCTTCCCGGCCACGGGCGCGTCGCCGCGCACCACCACGCGGTTCTCGACGTCCACGGTCAGCTCGGGGTGGGCGGCCGCCATTCCGCGCAGCGCGTCCGCGACCACGGTTTCGGGGGTGTTGATCAGCATCTTCAACGCAATCTCCTGGGGGTGTCGGGCCGACCGGGCCGGCCGGTACGGCTTCGCGGACGGTGCTCAGACCCCGGCCGCGCGCGCCGCCCCGTACACCTCGGCGGCCACGTCGATCAGCTCGGAGGCGTCACGCGTGGTGCCCTGGAGGTCCAGCAGGATCTCCCCGACGCCCGTGGCGGCATGGGCCACCAGATCCTCCACGATCTGTGCCGCGCTGCCGTGGAACGGCGCGCGGTCCGCCCCCGTCACCGGCTCGGCGCGGTACCGGGCGTTGGCCCGCAGGCAGGCGCCGAGCGGCCGCTCCCGGCCGCGTTCGGCCGCCACCTCCTGGATCCGCTTCCACTGCTCGGCCAGCTGGGTGGCGCCCGTGGACACCGGCAGCCAGCCGTCCGCCCGGTCGACCAGGCGGCGGGTGGCCCGGGGGCTGTTCGCCGGCAGATAGACGGGGATGGGCCGCACCGGCTTGGGGCCGACCACGGACGGGGCGATGGTGGTCAGCTCGCC
This sequence comes from Streptomyces sp. NPDC056347, assembly GCF_042262625.1. Lineage (NCBI taxonomy): Bacteria > Bacillati > Actinomycetota > Actinomycetes > Kitasatosporales > Streptomycetaceae > Streptomyces > Streptomyces sp. NPDC056347. Next base: position 7,054 of record NZ_JBHJQP010000051.1, read on the forward strand.
GGTGTACGAGACCGGGTCGGGTCCCCAGACCGCCGCACACACGTCGAGCAGCTCGTCCAGGACCGCGCCGCGCTTCTCGAAGGGGGCGACCGAGGCGGCCGCGTACTCGTCCAGCGACCAGCCCGTGCCGAGGCCCGCGACCACCCGGCCGCCGCTCGCGGCGTCGAGCGAGGCGAGCGAACGGGCCAGCTGGAAGGGCACGTGCAGCGGCGCGACCAGGACGCTGGTGCCGAGCCGGGCCCGGCCCGTCGCCCCGGCGGCCAGCGCCAGCGTGATCAGCGGGTCGGCGACACCGCGGTACTGGTCGGGCCAGGGCAACCCCGGAACGTTGTACAGACCCTGCGTGGCGGGCTCGGGGAAGAGGATCCGCTCGAAGACCCAGAGGCTCTCGTACCCGATGTCCTCCGCGGCGCGGGCCACGGCAGCCACGTCACTGCCGAGGTCGTACTGCTTCATCTGCGGAAGACCGAGGCCCAGCGAGACCGGCATGTGCGCACTCCTTCTGAAGGCAGTCGTGCAACCACCGTATGCCACTTGCCTGTTGACCGCCGTGCGGCCGGTCCGCAGCACCGCCGGGCGGTTTCGTCCACCCGGGCGGCGGCGCGCGGTGGGGCAGGAGCGGCGCGGTTCGCCGCGGGCGAAAGCAGGGCCCTGTCGAGACCGGGGCGCTCACGAGATATCTTGATGTCAAGCAATGTTGCAGACGTGGAGCGGAGCACAGGGTGACTGACTCGACCATCATCTATACACACACCGACGAGGCCCCGGCCCTGGCGACGTATTCGTTCCTGCCGGTCATCCAGGCCTACGCCTCGACGGCGGGGGTAAACGTCGAGAGCCGTGACATCTCGCTGGCCGGGCGCATCATCGCGGGCTTCCCGGAGCGGCTGGAGGAGGGCCAGCGTGTCGACGACGCGCTCGCCGAGCTCGGTGAGCTGGCCAAGCGCCCCGAGGCCAACATCATCAAGCTGCCCAACATCTCGGCCTCGATCCCGCAGCTGAAGGCGGCCATCGCCGAGCTCCAGGCCCAGGGCTACGCGCTCCCGGACTACCCGGACGACCCGCAGACCGACGAGGACAAGGACGTCCGCGCGCGCTACGACAAGGTCAAGGGCAGCGCGGTCAACCCCGTACTGCGCGAGGGCAACTCCGACCGCCGCGCCCCCGCCTCGGTCAAGAACTACGCCAAGGCGCACCCGCACCGCATGGGCAAGTGGTCCGCCGACTCGAAGACGAACGTCGCCACCATGGGCGTCGACGACTTCCGCTCCACCGAGAAGTCCGCCGTCATCGGTGAGGCCGGTTCGCTGCGCATCGAGCTCGCGGGCGACGACGGCAGCACCACCGTGCTGCGCGAGTCGGTCCCGGTGCTGGCGGGCGAGGTCGTCGACGCCGCGGTCCTGCGTGTCGCCGCGCTGCGCGAGTTCCTCACCGCGCAGGTCGCCCGCGCCAAGGCCGAGGGCGTGCTGTTCTCCGTCCACCTCAAGGCCACCATGATGAAGGTCTCCGACCCGATCATCTTCGGCCACGTGGTCCGCGCCTTCTTCCCGAACACCTTCGCGAAGTACGGAGACGTGCTCGTCGCGGCCGGTCTCTCCCCGAACGACGGCCTCGGCGCCATCCTCAAGGGCCTGGACGCGGTGCCGCACATCGGTGCCGAGATCAAGGCGGCCTTCGAGGCCGAGCTGGCCGAGGGCCCCGCGCTCGCCATGGTCGACTCGGACAAGGGCATCACCAACCTGCACGTCCCGAGCGACGTCATCGTCGACGCCTCCATGCCGGCCATGATCCGCACCTCCGGCCACATGTGGGGCCCGGACGGCCAGGAGGCCGACACTCTCGCGGTGCTGCCGGACAGCAGCTACGCGGGCGTCTACCAGGTCGTCCTCGACGACTGCCGCGCCCACGGCGCCTTCGACCCGTCGACCATGGGCTCGGTCCCGAACGTCGGCCTGATGGCGCAGAAGGCCGAGGAGTACGGCAGCCACGACAAGACCTTCGAGATCCCCGCCACCGGTACGGTGCGGGTCCTCGACGGCAACGGCGACGTCGTGCTGGAGCAGGCCGTGGGCGCCGGTGACATCTTCCGGATGTGCCAGGCCAAGGACCTGCCGATCCAGGACTGGGTCAAGCTCGCCGTCACCCGCGCCCGCGCCACCGGCGCCCCGGCCGTGTTCTGGCTCGACGAGGACCGCGCCCACGACGCGCAGCTGATCGCCAAGGTCAGGACGTACCTCGCCGACCACGACACCGACGGTCTGCAGATCGAGATCATGTCGCCGGAGAAGGCGACCGCCTTCTCGCTGGAGCGCATCCGCCGCGGCGAGGACACCATCTCGGTCACCGGCAACGTGCTCCGTGACTACCTGACCGACCTGTTCCCGATCCTGGAGCTGGGCACCAGCGCGAAGATGCTCTCGGTCGTCCCGCTCATGAACGGCGGCGGTCTGTTCGAGACGGGCGCCGGCGGCTCCGCGCCCAAGCACGTGCAGCAGCTGGTCAAGGAGAACTACCTGCGCTGGGACAGCCTGGGCGAGTTCTTCGCGCTCGCGGCCAGCTTCGAGCACCTCGCGACGACCACGGGCAACGCGCGTGCCAAGGTCCTCGCCGACACGCTCGACCGCGCGACCGGCACCTTCCTCAATGAGGACAAGTCGCCGAGCCGCAAGCTGGGCGGGATCGACAACCGCGGCAGCCACTTCTACCTGGCCCTGTACTGGGCCCAGGAGCTGGCGGCGCAGACCGAGGACCCGCAGCTCGCGGAGTCGTTCGCCGGGCTCGCCAAGACGCTGGGCGAGCAGGAGCAGACGATCATCGACGAGCTGATCGCGGTACAGGGCTCGCCCGCCGACATCGGCGGCTACTACCAGCCCGACCCGGCGAAGGCCGCCGCCGTCATGCGCCCGTCGGAGACCTTCGTCCGCGCCATCGCCTCCATCGGCTGACGGAACACGCGACAGCACACCCCGGAGCGGGGGCACGTCCAGGTGCCCCCGCCCCCACCGCCCCGGCCGGCATCGCGCCCGGCCGGGGCGGTTCCGTGTGCGCGGGCGGTACCGGTCCGTGTCACGCCCGTTCACGGCCCCGCACCACCCCCTGTCGGGTGAATGTCGCGCGGCGGCGGGCCGGAGGGACCCGCTCGACGGGGCCCCGGCTGATTTGCTGCACCTGCAATCCGGCGTGACGCGCGGGAGGAGCCCGCCTTCCGCCGCGGCGGCCGGCGCAAGCGCCCCACGGGTCACCCGCGAGCGACAACCGAAGGAGCGGCCCCGGTGACGACGACGGGCACAGCAGGTGCGGCCGAGGGAGAAGCGGAGTACGCCAACGAGCTGCCGGTCCGCGCCAAGGAACCCGGAAACGCCGTCGTCACCTGGCTGACCACCACCGACCACAAGACCATCGGCAGCCTCTACCTCGTCACCTCCTTCGCGTTCTTCCTCGTCGGAGGGGTACTGGCCCTGGTCATGCGGGCCGAGCTGGCCCGCCCGGGCCTGCAGTTCCTGTCGGCCGAACAGTTCAACCAGGCGTTCACGATCCACGGCACGATCATGCTGCTGATGTTCGCGACGCCGCTGTTCGCCGGATTCACCAACTGGATCATGCCGATCCAGCTCGGGGCCCCCGACGTGGCGTTCCCTCGGCTGAACGCCTTCGCGTACTGGCTCTACCTCTTCGGCTCGCTCATCGTCGTCGCGGGCTTCCTCACCCCGCAGGGCGCGGCCGACTTCGGCTGGTTCGCCTACTCCCCGCTCACCGACGCGGTCCGCTCGCCCGGCATCGGCAGCGACATGTGGATCATGGGGCTGGCCTTCTCCGGCTTCGGCACGATCCTCGGCTCGGTCAACTTCATCACCACGATCATCTGCCTGCGCGCCCCGGGCATGACGATGTTCCGCATGCCGATCTTCGTCTGGAACGTGCTGCTCACCGCGGTGCTGGTCCTGCTGGCCTTCCCGGTCCTCGCGGCGGCCCTGCTGGTGCTGGAGGCGGACCGCAAGTTCGGGGCGCACGTCTTCGACCCCGCCAACGGCGGAGCACTGCTGTGGCAGCACCTCTTCTGGTTCTTCGGCCATCCGGAGGTGTACATCATCGCCCTGCCGTTCTTCGGCATCGTCAGCGAGATCATCCCGGTCTTCAGCCGCAAACCGGTCTTCGGCTACATCGGCCTGGTCAGCGCGACGATCGCCATCGCCGGCCTCTCCGCGACCGTCTGGGCCCACCACATGTTCGTCACCGGAGCGGTACTCCTGCCGTTCTTCTCGTTCATGACCTTCCTCATCGCGGTGCCGACCGGGGTGAAGTTCTTCAACTGGATCGGCACGATGTGGGGCGGCTCGCTCTCCTTCGAGACCCCGATGCTCTGGTCGATCGGCTTCATGGTCACCTTCCTCTTCGGCGGCCTGACCGGCGTCATCCTGGCCTCGCCGCCGATGGACTTCCACGTCTCGGACTCGTACTTCGTCGTCGCCCACTTCCACTACGTCGTCTTCGGCACCGTGGTGTTCGCGATGTTCGCCGGATTCCACTTCTGGTGGCCGAAGTTCACCGGCAAGCTGCTCGACGAGCGGCTCGGGAAGATCACGTTCTGGACGCTGTTCACGGGCTTCCACGGCACCTTCCTGGTGCAGCACTGGCTCGGTGCCGAGGGCATGCCGCGTCGCTACGCCGACTACCTCGCCGCCGACGGCTTCACCGCGCTGAACACGGTCTCCACGATCTCCTCGTTCCTGCTCGGCCTGTCGGTCCTGCCGTTCCTCTACAACGTGTGGAAGACCGCCAGGTACGGCGAGAAGGTCGGGACCGACGACCCGTGGGGCTACGGCCGCTCCCTGGAATGGGCGACCTCCTGCCCGCCGCCCCGCCACAACTTCACCGCCCTGCCCCGCATCCGTTCCGAATCCCCGGCCTTCGACCTGCACCACCCCTCGATCCGCGCACTCGGCGAATCCCGCAACCGCGAGCACCCCGTAATCCCCGGCGTCACGGAGGACGGGCAGGCCTGAGCCGCCGGGCGCCGTCGTCCGTCCGCCGTCCCCAGCAGGCGAAGTCCGCCCCGCGTCGTCAGGATGGGTGACGACGGGCGCGTGCGACGGGAGGGGCAGGCGAACGGACGACCGTACAGGCCCGAGAAGGGACGAACACCGTGGCACGACCCAGGATCCTCGTTGTCGGCGCCGGATTCGCCGGAGTGGAATGCGTACGCCGCCTGGAGCGCGGGCTCGCCCCGGGCGAGGCGGACATCGCCCTCGTCGCCCCGTTCTCGTACCAGCTCTACCTGCCGCTGCTGCCGCAGGTCGCGGCGGGCGTGCTCACCCCGCAGTCGGTCGCCATCTCGCTGCGCCGAAGCCGCAAGCACCGCACCCGGATCATTCCCGGCGGGGCCATCGGAGTGGACCCCGCGGCGAAGGTCTGCATCATCCGCAAGATCACCGACGAGGTCGTCTACGAGCGCTACGACTACATCGTGCTCAGCGCCGGAAGCGTCACCCGCACCTTCGACATCCCCGGCCTGCTGGACCACGCACGAGGCATGAAGACCCTGGCCGAGGCCGCCTACGTACGCGACCACGTGATCTCCCAGCTCGACCTCGCGGACGCCAGCGACGACGAGGACGAACGGGCCTCCCGGCTCCAGTTCGTGGTGGTCGGCGGCGGCTACGCGGGCACCGAGACGGCCGCCTGCCTGCAACGGCTCACCACCAACGCGCTCCAGCAGTACCCCCGGCTCGACCCGAGGCTCATCAAGTGGCACCTCATCGACATCGCCCCGAAGCTGATGCCCGAACTCGGCGACAAGCTGGGACGGAGCGCCATGGAGATGCTGCGCGCCCGGGGCATCGAGATCTCGCTCGGTGTCTCGATCGCCGAGGCTGGGCCGGAACAGGTGACCTTCACCGACGGCCGGGTACTGCCCTGCCGCACCCTGATCTGGACGGCGGGCGTCGCCGCGAGCCCCCTGGTCAGCACGTTCGACGCGGAGACGGTACGCGGCCGGCTGGCCGTCACGTCCGAGATGAGCCTGCCCGGCTTCGACGGGGTCTTCGCCCTCGGCGACTGCGCGGCCGTCCCGGACCTGAGCAAGGGCGACGGAGCGGTCTGCCCGCCCACCGCGCAGCACGCCATGCGCCAGGGCCGCAGGCTCGCCGACAACCTCATCGCCACCCTGCGTCACCAGCCGATGAAGCCCTACGTCCACAAGGACCTCGGGCTCGTCGTCGACCTCGGCGGCAAGGACGCGGTCTCCAAGCCGCTCGGCGTCGAGATGCACGGCATCGTCGCCCAGGCCGTCGCGCGCGGCTACCACTGGTCGGCGCTGCGCACCAACGTCGCCAAGGCGCGGGTCATGACCAACTGGGTACTCAACGCGGTCGCGGGCGACGACTTCGTCCGCACCGGCTTCCAGTCCCGCAAGCCGGCCACGCTGCGCGACTTCGAGTACACCGACGCCTATCTCACCCCCGCGCAGGTCCGCGAGCACACCGCCGCACTGCACACCCGCGCCTGACCCGCGACGCCGTGCCCGTGCCCCATGCCCCGCGTCCCGTGGCGCGCGGGGCACGGCGCGTTCCGGATCAGCCCGTGTGCGCCGGGTCCCGCTCGACCACCGGGTCCAGGGCGGCGTCGATCTCCTTCAGCAGATCCGCGTCGAGCCTCACACCGGCCGCACCGACGTTCTCCTCCACCTGCTCGGGCCGGGAGGCGCCGATGATCGCGGCCGATACGTTCGGGTTCTGCAGCACCCAGGCGACCGCGAGCTGCGCCATGCCGAGCCCGGCGGCATCGGCGAGCGGCCGCAGCCGCTGCACCCGCTCCAGCACCTCGTCGCGCAGCCAGTCGGCCACCATGTCCGCGCCGCCCTTGTCGTCCGTGGCCCGCGTACCGGCGGGAAGCGGCGCACCTGGACGGTACTTGCCCGTCAGCACACCCTGGGCGATCGGTGACCACACGATCTGACCGATGCCCAGCTCCTCGGAGGCGGGCACCACCTCGCTCTCGATCACCCGCCACAGCGCCGAGTACTGCGGCTGGTTGGAGATCAGCGGCACCCGCAGCTCACGGGCCAGCGCGTGCCCGGCGCGGAGCTGGTCGGCGTTCCACTCCGACACCCCGATGTACAGCGCCTTGCCGGACCGGACGACATCGGCGAACGCCTCCATCGTCTCCTCCAGCGGCGTCGAGTGGTCGTAGCGGTGCGCCTGGTACAGGTCCACGTAGTCGGTCTGCAGCCGGCGCAGCGAGTTGTCGATGGACTCCATGATGTGCTTGCGGCCCAGCCCCCGGTCGTTGTGCCCGGTGCCGGTCGGGAAGTAGACCTTGGTGAACACCTCGAGACCTTCTCGGCGTTCACCCTTCAGCGCCCGCCCGAGTACGGCCTCGGCGCGGGTCCCGGCGTACACGTCCGCGGTGTCGAAGGTGGTGATCCCGGCGTCCAGCGCGGCCCGGATGCAGGCGGCGGCCGTCTCCTCCTCGACCTGGGAACCGTGCGTGAGCCAGTTCCCGTAGGCGATCTCGCTGATGGTCAGGCCGCTGCGCCCGAGTCGACGGAACTCCATGTGCTGATCTCCCTGTACGCGTGAGGTGCGGGTGATGCGATGGCCCGGCCATGCTATGGCGCCGGGGCTCTTCACGCCCCGGGGACGGTCCGGTGGACGGCGCGCAGGAAGGCCGCGTTGTCGGGGGTGTGGCGGAGCCGGTCCAGCAGGGTCTCCAGAGCGCCCTGCGGATCCCTGCCGTGGAGAGCGCGCCGCAGCGCCCGGACGGCCCGCAGTTCGCCCTCCTGGACGAGCAGTTCGTCGCGCCGGGTGCCGGACGCCGGGATGTTCACGGCCGGGTGGACGCGCCGGGCCGCGAGCTGTCGGTCGAGCCGCAGCTCCATGTTCCCGGTGCCCTTCAGTTCCTCGAAGAAGTAGTCGTCGGCGCGGGAGCCGGTCTCCACCAGAGCGGTGGCCAGCATGGTGAGGGAACCGCCCTGCTCGGTCAGCCGCGCTGCGCCGAAGAGCCGCTTGGGACCGAGCAGCGCGGACGCGTCGACGCCGCCGCTCAGGGTGCGGCCGCCCGCCGCGCAGGCGGTGTTGTGGGCGCGGCACAGCCGGGTGAGGGAGTCGAGCAGGACGACGACGTCCCGGCCCTGCTCGACCAGCCGCTCGGCGCGGGCCAACGCGAGTTCGGCGAGCGCGATGTGTTCCTGCGCGGGCCGGTCGAACGTCGAGGCGAACACCTCGCCCCGTACCGACCGGCGCATGTCGGTGACCTCCTCGGGGCGTTCGTCGACCAGTACCACCATCAGGTGGCACTCGGGGTGATTGGCGGCGACGGCGGCCGCGATCTGCTGGAGCAGCACCGTCTTGCCGGTCCTGGGCGGTGCGACGACGAGCCCGCGCTGCCCCTTGCCGATCGGCGCGACCAGATCGACCAGGCGCATCGCCGCGCCGCCGGACGGATTCTCCAGCCGCAGCCGCCGGTCCGGGTGCAGCGGGGTCAGGTCGCGGAAGTGCGGCCGGCCGCAAAGGGACTGCGGGGAAAGGCCGTTGACCCGCTCCACGGCCGACAGGGTGCGCGGCTGATCGCAGTGTCCCGTGACGGCGTCGCCCCGGCGCAGCCCGTGACGGTGGATCAGAGCCGCGGGCACGACCACGTCGCCGGGGGAGGGGAGGGCGTTTCGGACGCGCAGCGCGCCGTTGCCCCGGGAAGTGAGGTCGAGGAGGCCGGTGACCTCCTGGGGCGTCGGCTCGGGTGCCAGGAGGGGGAGTTCGAGAGTGCTGGTCATGGTGGGTGGTCCTTTCGCGGACAGGGCGAACGAGGAGGCCGGACGGCGTGGGCGGAAGGGATCACGCCCCGCGCGACGGGCGGGAGAAGCCCGGACGGGAAAACCGGTCCGAACTGTGAGAGGTGGTGCGGAGAGCCGGATCACCGGCCGGAAGAGAGCGGCGTGGCGGCCTCGGAGAAACACATCGCACCGGCGCCTTCGAAAGAGGCGTACACAGGTGCTGTTGGCACCGTACCACGGACCTTGGGCATCGGGAGCGGGAGCGGCCTGCGGTATCCGGTCCCCGCGGTGTCCGGCGGGTGATGGGGTCCTCCGGGTCACCCGCCCGCGCCCTGGCCGTGCCACCCGCGCAGGGGAGTCGCCTCGTCGCTACGCGTCACCGCGCTGACCGGCCCGGACCGGTCCCCGGGGGAGCCGCCGCCCGGCCTGGCTCGCCGCCGATTCCTCCGGAGTCCCGCTCGGCTCGGCGTTCCAGCGCGTCTTCACCCGCGAAGGTCAGGACCATCTCGCCGAGTTGGAGATCCGGGTCCACCCGGCGGAACGCCGCGCGGGCATCGGCGCACGGCTCTTCGGCGCCGCCGTCGCCGCCGCCCGCGAGGCGGGACGGCGCAGCGTCCTCGCGCAGGTCCGCGCCGGGTCCCCGGGCGACCGCTTCCTGCGGGCCGAGGGGATGCGCATGCTGCTGTACGTGCGGCCGGCGCCGAGAAGCTGCGCCGGGCCGTCGGGCAGCCGCACCCCGGCTGCCGGCTCATCTCCTGGGACGGCACCGTCCCCGACGAGCTCGCGGAGGCCTTCGCCCGCTCCCGCCGGGCCATGGACGACATGCCCGTGGACGACAGCGACCTCGGCACGGTCGTCCGGGACGTGGACTGGGTCCGCTCGGCCGTCGCGGCCCGCGGCGACCTGCTCCACACGGTCGCGGGCGGCCGACGAAGCGGACGGCACGATCGTGGGCTTCACGGAACCGGCCGTGCCGGGCGACGGAACGGGCGACGCCCGGCACTACGGCACCGGGGTCCTCCCCGGGCTCCGGGGGTGCGGCCCCGAAACGTGGATGAAGGCCCGCTCCATCCTCCGGGCCCGGGAGAACCACCCCGCCCTCGAAGGACTGCTGGCGGACACCGCCGAGAGCGACGCCCCCATGCGGCGCATCAACGAAGCGCTCGGCTACGAGCCGACCCACCCGGTCGTTCGAGTACCAGCTGGACCTCTGAGGTCCCCCCGTAGGCCCCGGCGGGCGCACAGCGAAGGCCACGGCGCCCCGCCGCGCTCCCGGGACGTCCGGATACGCCCAGTACCCGGACGTCCCTCCGCCCCGCGATGCGCCGCATCACACGCCGTGCGCCGATCCACCAGGGATTTCGGGACAGCCTCGGTGCCTGGGGCTTCGAACCACCGAACCGGTTCGGCCTTTCGGTACATCGTTCGACGGGTGGGCACCGACGGAACTGTTGGCCGATCGATTCGCGCGCGGGCCACCGTGCCCACGAGGGGGCGACGGCCGGTCGCGTGGCGATTTCGCGCTGCCCGGCGGCGGCCGCCGGGCAGTGGCTCACGGCGCGGCAACACCCTCCGCGCCCCGCCGACCCGCTTTCCTGGCCGGCGCGACCCCCAACACCTTTGCCGGTCTCCGTACCCGATCCGGCCAACCTGGAAGTTGACCCGATCGCTCTCGAACAAATTTCAGAGTTGACAGCAAATCGGACCGTGAATCAATCTTGCGGCGGAAGATCGGAAATTCTGACAGGGGAGTGGAGAATGGCGGACGAGAACAGGAATTCCAGCAACGCGCCCTACGTGATTCGCGGCCGAGGCAAGGACAAGGCCCCCGCAGGCGCCTTTGCGCTTTTTGTCGACATCAACTACAACGAGGACGGGCCGCGGGACAAGATTCTCGTTATTCCGGCCAAGGGGACAGCGAACAACTTCAGTGATTACGGATTCGATCAGAGCGACGACGGAGTGAGCTCCGTCGTCAACAACACCGAAGACGACAACGTCCTCTTCACGCGTACCGATCAGGGCGGCGGTCAGCTGCCCGTCAAGGCCGGTACGTCGATCGACGACATGACGGGGATCGCGCTGGCGAACAGCCCGACCCGGACGTGGAACGACCAGGCGCAGTCCGCCCTCGCCTTCGCCCGGCCGGTGCCGCTCCCAGTCTTCACCGCCCCTGCGGCCGACGCCCAGACCCAGAACCGCCGCCGGCCCGTCCAGGGTTCGGCCGCCCCCGACGTCCAGCAGGTGCTGCTCTACGACGAGGACGCCAAGCACCTGGGCACCCTCCCGGTCAAGGACGGCGCATGGGAGTACGTCCCGGACGCCGACTGGCCGCTCGGGCAGCACGACCTCGCCGCGGTGGCCGTGCGCGACGACGTGACCTCGGGCAAGGCCTACCTGCATTTCTACGTCACGCTCCCGAGCCCCGTCGTGGACATCAGGTCGCCCCGCAGCGGTGTGGAGATCGACACCGATGCCGCGGTCGACGGCGTCGCGTTCAACGCCGAGTCGGTGAGCTTCACCGAGGGCGGCACCAAGCTCGGCAGTGCCAGGATCAACGGTCGGAACTGGTCATTCCGCCGAGCGGGCGGATGGAGCCCGGGCAGTCACACGGTGACGGTGAAGGCCGTACGGGGCGGCGAGGAATCGGCCCCGGAAACGGTCGCTTTCACCGCGGTGAAGAACAATCTCACCGTCGATCAAAAATTCAACTCCAGCTGGCAGGACTGGGAGTCCCAGAAGTTTGTCCACTCCTATGACGTCACCCTGTATGCCGGTGAAACCGACGTCACGCACTGGAATGTCGGATTCGGTCAGCTTCCGGCCGGGGCGATTCTCCACAAGGAATTCACCAACACGTTCTGGGGAATGATCGTCGAAGACGGCTCCAATGGAAGGATCGTCCTCGGGTCGCCCCCCGAAGGAATCCACGTCGTCCCGAAGGGCGGAAAGCTGGAAATCCGCGTCCTCGTTCTCTACCCGAATCAGGAAGAGGCGAACAAACACCTCTACTCCCTCTTCGCCAAGTCCCTGTCCCAGTAACGGCAGCCGCCGCACGGCCCGGCGACGTCCTGCGGACGCCGCCAGGCCCCGGGCCGTCCCTCCATGCCGTCCACCGGTGGCCGGGGAAACGCCCCGGCCACCGGTACGGCTCATGGATCAGGCGATGCCCCGGAACGCGGCCAGGATGTGATCCGCCGCCGCCGTCGGCGTCAACTCCCCGTCACGCACCCGCTGTTCGAGCCCAGGGGTGAGGGAGCGTACCTGGGGGTGGGCGCGCAGGCTCTCCAGCAGCTCGTCGCGCACCATCGTCCAGGTCCAGTCGACCTGCTGGTCCCGGCGCTTCGCGGCGAGCCGCCCGCTCGCGTCCAGCTGCGCGCGGTGCTGCTCGAGCCGCTCCCACAGGGTGTCCAGGCCGGTCGACTCGCGGGCGCTGCACGTGAGGACCGGCGGGCTCCACGCCGCGTCCACCGGGTGCATCAGCCGCAGGGCGCCCGCCAGTTCACGCGCGGCGGCGCGGGCGTCGCGCTCGTGCGGTCCGTCCGCCTTGTTCACCGCGATCGCGTCCGCCAGCTCCAGGACGCCCTTCTTGATGCCCTGGAGCTGATCGCCGGTCCGCGCCAGCGTCAGCAGCAGAAACGTGTCGACCATGTTGGCCACCGCCGTCTCCGACTGCCCGACACCGACCGTCTCCACCAGCACCACGTCGTACCCCGCGGCCTCCATCACCACGATGGACTCCCGGGTCGCCTTCGCCACCCCGCCGAGCGTTCCGGCGGTCGGGGACGGGCGGACGAACGCCGCCGGGTCCACCGCGAGCCGCTCCATCCTGGTCTTGTCGCCCAGGATGGAGCCGCCGGTACGGCTGGAGGACGGGTCGACGGCCAGCACCGCGACCCGGTGCCCGAGACCGGTGAGCATCGTGCCCAGCGCGTCGATGAAGGTGGACTTCCCCACCCCCGGCACCCCGCTGATCCCGATCCGCCGGGCCTTGCCGGAGTGCGGCAGCAGCTCGCGCAGCAGCCGCTGGGCCAGCTCCCGGTGATCGGGGCGGAGGGACTCGACGAGCGTGATGGCGCGCGCGATGTACGCCCGCTTCCCGCCGAGCACCCCTTTCGCGTAGCTGTCGATGTCGATCTTCACTGGCATCCGATCAGCCGCTCACAACTCGTGGCCGAGCTCGGTACCGAGCCGCGTCACCAGGTCGTACGCGGCATCCGGGATGACCGTGCCCGGCGGGAACACGGCCGTCGCACCCGCCTCGTGCAGCGCCTCGACGTCCTGCGGCGGGATCACCCCGCCCACCACGATCATGATGTCCTCGCGCCCCTCGGCCGCCAGTTCCTCACGGAGTGCCGGGACCAGCGTGAGGTGTCCGGCGGCCAGCGAGGAGACGCCCACGATGTGCACGTCCGCCTCCACCGCCTGCCGCGCCACCTCGGCCGGGGTCTGGAACAGCGGGCCGACGTCGACGTCGAAGCCCAGGTCGGCGAAGGCGGTCGAGATCACCTTCTGGCCGCGGTCGTGGCCGTCCTGGCCCATCTTGGCGACCAGGATGCGCGGACGGCGCCCCTCGGCCTCCTCGAACCTGTCCACCAGCGCCCGGGTCCGGTCCACGGAAGGGGATTCACCTGCCTCGTTGCGGTACACACCGGAGATCGTACGGATCTGGCCGGCGTGCCGTCCGTACACCTTCTCCAGGGCGTCGGAGATCTCGCCCACGGTCGCCTTCGCGCGTGCCGCGTCGACCGCGAGCGCCAGCAGGTTGCCCTCCAGGCCCTGTCCCGGCCCCCGCTCCGCCGCCGCGGTGAGCGCCCCGAGCGCGGCCCGGCAGGCCTGCTCGTCGCGCTCCGCGCGCAGTCGGCGCAGCTTCTCGATCTGCTGGGCGCGCACCGAGGAGTTGTCGACCTTGAGCACCTCGATCTGCTCGTCGCTCTCCACCCGGTACTTGTTCACCCCGATCACCGGCTGGCGCCCGGAGTCGATCCGCGCCTGGGTCCGGGCCGCGGCCTCCTCCACCCGGAGCTTCGGAATGCCCGCGTCGATGGCCTGCGCCATGCCGCCGGCCGCCTCGACCTCCTCGATGTGCTGCCAGGCCCGGCGCGCCAGGTCGTACGTCAGCTTCTCCACGTATGCGCTGCCGCCCCACGGGTCGATCGTCCGGCAGGTGCCCGACTCCTGCTGGATGAGCAGCTGGGTGTTGCGGGCGATCCGGGCGGAGAAGTCGGTCGGCAGGGCGAGCGCCTCGTCCAGCGCGTTGGTGTGCAGCGACTGGGTGTGCCCCTGGGTGGCGGCCATCGCCTCCACACAGGTCCGGGTGACGTTGTTGAACACGTCCTGCGCCGTCAGCGACCAGCCCGAGGTCTGCGAATGGGTGCGCAGCGAGAGCGACTTGGCGTTCTTCGGCCCGAACTCCTTGACCAGCTTGGCCCAGAGCAGCCGGGCCGCCCGCAGCTTCGCGATCTCCATGAAGAAGTTCATGCCGATCGCCCAGAAGAACGACAGCCGGGGCGCGAAGGCGTCCACGTCGAGCCCCGCGTCCCGCCCGGCCCGCAGATACTCCACCCCGTCGGCCAGGGTGTACGCCAGCTCCAGATCGGCCGTCGCACCGGCCTCCTGGATGTGATAGCCGGAGATGGAGATCGAGTTGTAGCGCGGCATCTTCTGCGAGGTGAACGCGAAGATGTCCGAGATGATCCGCATCGACGGCTTCGGCGGATAGATGTAGGTGTTGCGGACCATGAACTCCTTCAGAATGTCGTTCTGAATGGTCCCGGCCAGCTTCTCGGGCCCGACGCCCTGCTCCTCCGCCGCCACGATGTACAGCGCCAGTACGGGAAGGACCGCGCCGTTCATCGTCATCGACACCGACATCCGGTCCAGCGGGATGCCGTCGAAGAGCTGCCGCATGTCGTAGATCGAGTCGATCGCCACGCCCGCCATGCCGACGTCGCCGGTCACCCGCGGGTGGTCGCTGTCGTAGCCGCGGTGGGTGGGCAGGTCGAAGGCGACGGAGAGACCCTTCTGACCGGCCGCCAAATTGCGACGGTAGAAGGCGTTGGACTCCTCGGCCGTGGAGAACCCGGCGTACTGCCGGATCGTCCAGGGCTGGTTGACGTACATCGTCGGGTACGGGCCCCGCAGGTACGGGGCGATGCCCGGGTACGTGCCGAGGAAGTCGAGCCCTTCCAGATCGCGCCCGGTGTACAGCGGCTTGACCGCGATGCCCTCCGGGGTCTCCCACAGCAGATCGCTGTCGGAACCACCGGTGGACTCCTTCACCGAAGTGCGCCACCGGTCCTCGGAGACCTCGGCGGCGGCGCCCGGGCCGAGCTCGATGCCGGAGAAGTCGGGGATACGCATTACGCCACATCCATACGGTCGAGAAGGGAGGAGAGCACGGTCACCACATCGGAGCCCGCGAAGACGTACTCGTCGACACCGGCGTACTCGCCGGGTCTGCCGGCCAGGAACACCCGGCGGGCGCCCGCAGCGCCCAGCGCTCCGGCGACCTCCGCGGCCTGCTCGGCGTAGAGCGTGTCACTGGAGCAGAGGCACGCCACCGTGGCCCCGCTGGCCCGGAAGGCGTCGGCGGCCGTCGCCGCGTCGACCGTGACCGGGTCGTGCACCGGCTCGATGCCGCCCGCCTGGAAGAGGTTGGCGGCGAAGGAGGCCCGCGCGGTGTGCGCCGCGGCGGGGCCCAGCGCGGCGAGGAACACCTTCGGGCGCTGTCCGGTCGCCGCGAGATGTGCGTCCGACCGGGCGCGCAGCGCCTCGAACGCCTCGTCCCGCCGGACCCGGGGCAGGCCGCCCGGCCCGTCCGTCTCCAGGGGCGCGGGCTCGCGCTCCACCGGGCGCTCCGCCAGCTGCGGGAACTCACTGACCCCGGTGACCGGTTCCTTGCGGCGCGCCAGATCCCTGCTGCGGGCCGCCCAGGTCGCCGCGAGACGTTCCTCGATCATCCCGGAGCGCAGGGCCGCTGCCTGGCCGCCGGACCGCTCGATCTCCTGGAAGAACGCCCACGCGGCCCCGGCCAGTTCGGCGGTCAGCCGTTCCACGTACCAGGAACCGCCCGCCGGGTCGATGACCCGGGCCAGCTGCGACTCCTCCAGCAGGATCGTCGAGGTGTTGCGGGCGATGCGGCGGGCGAACGCGTCCGGCAGGCCCAGGGCGTGATCGAACGGCAGCACGGTCACGGAGTCGGCGCCGCCGACCCCCGCGCCGAGGCAGGCCAGCGTCGTACGCAGCATGTTCACCCAGGGATCGCGCCGCGTCATCATCACCGACGACGTCACCGCGTGCTGGCGCTGGGCACCGGCCCCCGGCGCCCCGCAGACCTCCGCCACCCGCGACCAGAGCCGCCGGGCGGCCCGCAGCTTCGCGATGGTCAGGAACTGGTCGGCGGTCGCCGCGTACCGGAACTCCAGCTGCCCGCAGGCATCCTCGACCGGCATCCCGGCGTCCGTCAGCGTCCGCAGCAGCGCCACACCGCTCGCCAGTGAGGCACCCAGCTCCTCGGCGGCCGATCCGCCCGCCTCGTGGTACGGCAGCGCGTCGACGGCCAGCGCGCGCAGACCGGGGAACTCCCGCGCGCACCGCCGCGCCCAGTGGACCGCGGCCGTGTGGTCGGGCTCGGCGCCGGTGCGGGCGGCCCGCCCCAGCGGGTCGGCGCCCAGATTGCCGCGCACGTCAGGTGCGCCGACACCGCGCTCCGCGCAGATCCGCAGCAGCTCCGTGGCCGCCGCGTCGGTCTCGGCACCGGCGTCGAGCACCACGGGCGCCAGATCGAGGTACACGCCGTCCAGTGCCGTCGCCAGCGCGGACACCGGGACGCCGGTACGGCCGCCGACGGTGAGCCACAGCGAGGTGGCGCCGTTCTCCAGATCGGCGAGGACCGCCTCGTTGAGGCGGGCGGCATCCGTGAGTGCGTGCCGTTGCCGTACGTCCCAGCCGCCCGTCGCGTTGCCCGCGGCCTTGCTGCCTCGGGTGAAGGGGGCGAAGCCTGGGTATCCGGCATCGGGCGCGCTGTCGCGCGAGGTGTAGAGCGGGCGGGTGATGAGCCCGTCCTCCACTGTGGTGGACAGCGCTTCCTCGGCGGCCGGACCCTCGGCTTCCTTGCCCGATTTACGCAGTACGCCTTCGACGAGGCGTTGCCAGTGCTCATGGGCGGGAGCAGGGAATTCGGCGGCCAACGAAAGCCCGTCGGCAGGCAGGACCGTCATGCCCAGATGCTAGGTCAGGGCGCTCCGGGGCAGCTCGCGTTCCTCTTGTGACTTTGCCCTCTCCGGAGTGCGCTTGATCCTTCACCCACCGTGGCATACGGGCGCCGAGCTCGACGGAGGACGGGGTGCGGGTCACCGCCCGGACCGGCGAGGGGCGGCGCGGTGCCCGGGGCGGCCGGCGGCGGTGGCGCGAATCCCCGGAGCGGGAATTCGCCGAGTCCCGCTCATGGTCCGCCCACCGGGGGTGATTCCCTTCCTGATGAATTGCGGAAAACACACCGCTATTGGCGTGGTAACCCAACCGACCGGCGTGCGAACTCCCGTGAGTGTCACTGCTTTTCTCGTTGCTCCGCCTTTCGTATGTGCTCCCGATGGGCGCAGACCGGCGTTTTACTTTGTCGATCCTCCGGCCACGTGCGACGTTTGTGAAGATCGGGCCGAATGAATTCGGGAACCCGTCGGGAATCAAAAGGGGAAGTGCAACGTGCAGACCGCCAGGGCCGTCCCGGCATCCACTGTCCTCAATCTGCGTGACCTGGGCGGCATCGCCCTCGGTGCGGACCTCCGGTTCCGGGCGGGTGCCGTCCTGCGGTCCGGCCAGCTCAGCGGGCTCGACGCGGAGCAGGACTCGGAGGTGGCCGCGCTGGGCATCCGCACCGTCGTAGACCTGCGGACCGCCGACGAGCGGGCGGCGGCCCCCGACCGGCTGCCGCCCGGGGCGAGACTCTTCGTCGCCGATGTGCTCGGGGGAAATCCGGGCGTGCCGCCCGCCCGGCTGCGCGCGCTGCTCGCCGACCCGGTGGAGGCCGAGCAACTGCTGGGCGGCGGACGGGCGGAAGGGATGTTCGCCGACACCTACCGGCAGATGGTGCTGTCGCCCGGGGCGTCCGCCGCGTACCGGGCCTTCATCGAGACGGTCGCCGACGAACATGCCCGCCCGGTGCTGTTCCACTGCACGGCGGGCAAGGACCGCACCGGCTGGGGGGCCGCCGTACTGCTGATGATGCTCGGCGCGTCCCGCGAGGTGGTGCGGGCGGAATTCCTCGCGGTCAATCCGGTGGTGCGCGACGTTTTCGCGGACCGGGTCCGCCGCTTCCTCGACGCCGGCGGCGACCCGCGGATCGCGTCCGCCATCACCGAGGTGCGGCCCCGCTACCTGGACACGGCGCTGGATGCGGTGGACGAGCGCTGGGGCGGTTTCGACGGGTACGTACGCGACGGCCTGCGCATCCCGGACGCCGTGCTGGAACGGCTGCGGGACGCCCTGGTGGTGCCGGACCGGGCACCCGCACCGAGTGCCCCGATCGAGAGGGGGGAGGAGACCCCGGGGTTGACTTGATACCCCCAGGGGGTATCTTGTGGTGCGTCGGGAAGCGCCGCCTCCCGGTCCACCGCTGGAGGGAACCGTCATGAACAACGCACTGAGGATCACCGCCTTCGCCGCAGCGCTCGCCGCGACCTTCGGAACCGCTTACGGCGTGGGCCGGGGAGTCGACCCGCTGGTCGGCGCCGAGGACCGCCCCGCGGGGCAGCACGGCGGCCACGGCGGGGGAGAGGGCGGCGGTGCGAAGCAGGTGGCGGACGAGCTGCCGGGCGGGCTCCAGGTTTCCGAGGGCGGCTACACCCTTGCCCTGGAGACGCCGACGGTCGAGGCCGGGGAGAAGGGTGAGATCCGCTTCGCGGTCAAGGACGACAGCGGGCGCAAGGTCACCGCGTACAAGCGCGAGCACGGCAAGGAACTGCACTTCATCCTCGCCTCGACCGACCTCACCCAGTACCGCCACCTGCACCCCGTCCGCGCGGCCGACGGCACCTGGTCGACCCCTGTCGACCTGCCCAGGGCCGGCGGCTACCGGGTGTTCGCGGACTTCACCCCGGCGGGGGCGGGTGCCGAGAACCTCACGCTGGGAGCCGACCTCGCCGTCTCCGGCGCCTACCGCCCGGGCGCCCTTCCGGCCCCCCGGGCGGTCGCCGAGGTCGACGGATACCGGGTCACGCTCGACGGCGAGCTCCGCGCCGGGCGGCCGGGTGAACTGAAGCCCTCGATCAGCCGTGACGGCCGCCCCGTCACCGACCTGGAGCCCTATCTCGGCGCGTACGGGCATCTGGTCGCGCTGCGCTCGGGCGACCTCGCCTACCTGCACGTCCACCCGAACGAGGGCGGTCCCGGCCCGGTGGTCTCCTTCACCGCCACGGCGCCGACCGCGGGCGCGTACCGGCTCTTCCTCGACTTCAAGCACGAGGGCAAGGTGCGCACGGCGGCCTTCACCGTCCGGGTGGCGGACGCTTCCCGGGGCGGTGCGGAGCGCGAGGGGAGCGGTGCCGGGGCGCCCGCGGAGCACGCCCACTGACCCGGCCCCGGGCGGCCCGTGGGTAGGGTGAAAGGGTCGGGTCCGATCTCCGAGAGGGGTGCATCTTGACCGAGCGCAAACCTGCGGGCATGAGCTTCGAATCGTGGGTGGACAAACAGGTGCGGGAGTCCGAACAGCGTGGCGAATTCGCCAAGTTGGAGGGGTTCGGCAAGCCGCTCCCCAGTCTTGAGGCCCCCTACGACGAGAATTGGTGGATCAAGCAGAAGCTCCAGCGCGAGGGGGTGTCGGTGCTGCCGCCGACCCTGGCCCTGCGCAAGGAGGCGGAGGACCTCGTCGCGGCGCTGCCCGGGGTGCGGACGGAGCGCGAGGTGCGGAGTCTGCTGGCCGACGTCAACGAGAGGATCCGGGCGAACCTCCAAACACCGCCGCCCGGGCCACCGCTCAACCGGAAGCCGTTCGACGTGGAGGCCGTGGTCGCCGAGTGGCGCGAGGCCCGCACATCGGAGTAGACGCCGGTCGCGCCGCCCCGCCGAGCCGCCCGACGTTCGGGTGCGTAATACTCACCTCATGAAATCGGGCGTTACTCGACGGGGCGGCGGAGTGCGAGCGGAGACCGTGCGCATCAGGCGGGCCACCGCACGTGACGCGAAAGCGCTCACCCGGCTGGTCAGGTCGTCGCGCGCCTACGAAGGCCGGTACGCCGCCATGGTCGCCGGATACCGGATGGGCCCCGACTACATCGAGGCGCACCGGGTCTTCGTGGCCGAGCAGCCCGGTACCGCCAGGTTGCTCGGCTTCTACGCTCTGGTGCTGGCTCCGCCGGAGCTCGACCTGATGTTCGTCGCCAACGATGCGCAGGGACTCGGCATCGGGCGGCTGCTCATCGGCCATCTGCGCGACGAGGCCGGGCGCGCGGGCCTCACCGGTGTCCGGGTCGTCTCGCACCCGCCCGCCGAGGGCTTCTACCGGAGCGTGGGGGCCCGGCGGACCGGGACCCTGCGGGCCGACCCGCCCGCGGTGATGTGGGACCGGCCCGAACTGCTGCTGCCGGTCGGCCGGCCCCGCGCGGAGAACACCGGGAACGCCGATGACACGGAACGGGGCGGGCCGGAACCCTCGTGAGTCCCGGCCCGCCCCGTTCAGCGGATGGTGTCCGGGTCAGGCGGGAAAGCCCCCGTACGGACGCGTGATGATCTCCATGGCGTGCCCGGCGGGATCGAGGAAGTACACGCCCCGGCCGCCGTCGTTGTGGTTGATCTCGCCCGGATGCTTTTGGTGCGGATCCGCGTAGTACGTGATCCCGAGCTCCTTGATCCTGGCGTACGCCGTGTCGAACTCGTCCTCCGAGACGAGGAAGGCGTAGTGCTGCATGACGATCGAGGACTCGGGGATGCTCGCGAAGTCCAGAGTGACGCCGTTCGCGGTATCGACGGGGACGAAGGGGCCCCATTCCTCGCCGACTTCCAGGCCCAGAATGCTTGCCAGGAACTCGGCGGACTCCCGGTTGTCCCGGGCATGAATGATGGTGTGATTCAACGAAACTGACACGGTGGAATGCCTCCATCAGGCACTCACGGGCACCTCCACGCCTCACCCAGCCGGTGACCGACGCGCGATGCCGTACTCAGAACCCTAGATCAATTCGAACTTACCGTCGAGAACGTCCGAAAGGATCCAGTCAGTCGGAATCACTCGCTCCGGACCCTTGGGCGTCGATGACCGTGAAGAGGCCGCCGTCCGGATCGAGAAGCGTCGCCTCGCCGTCCCGCGCCGTCGCGGGCCGTTCCGCGAGCCTGCCGCCGTTGGCCTGCGCCGACGCCACCGTGGCCGCCACGTTGCCGACGGGGAAATGCACCTGCCAGTGCGGGCGGACCAGCGGATCGGGTGCGGCCTCCACGGCGCCGGAGCTGATCCGGGCGAGACGGTGGCCGTCGCAGTCGACGACGACCTCGTCCTTCTCGTAGGACACCTCGCAGCAACCCGGACGGCCGCTCTCCCAGCCGAGCACCTCGCCGTAGAAGATCGCCGCGTCGAAGGCGTTGCGGGTGTGCAGCCGCAGCCGGGCGTGCGAGTGGTCGTCCGGCGCGGGCGGCGACGTGGTGGGCCCGGGCCGCTGCCAGATGCCGAACATCGCGCCGTCCCGGTCCGCCACCAGCGCCCCGCGTCCCCTGCCGAGCGCCATCGGCCCCACGGCGACGGTGCCGCTGCGCTCGCGGATGCGGGCGGCCGTCGCATCCGCGTCGGCCACCGCGAAATAGGGCGTCCATGCCACCGCCACCCGGTACGCGGCCGCCATCGCGCCGATCCCCGCGACCGGCACACCTCCCCGGAGCGCGATCGCGAACCCCGGCCCCAGCCCGCCCCGGCGGAAGGTCCACCCCAGCACCCTGCCATAGAAGGCCTGTGCCGAGTCGAGGTCGAGGGTCGTGAGGTTGACCCAGCAGGGCGCGGCGGATCCGGTCAGCGGCGCCGGTGCGGGCGCCTTGCCCGAGGGGCTTGCGGTCATGGTGCTACTGCCTTCGTCGGTCGTGGGCCGGCCTGATCCGGACGACAGCCGTCAGTCGCGCCGCTCGTCGGGCTCGCGGGGAATGGGCTCGTTGCCGTGGTCGCCGAGTTCGTAGGGGGACAGGCCCCGGCCGTTGGGCGGGAAGTGGTCGTCTCCGTGCACGTCGCGTTCCTCCACGTGGGTGCGGTGGTCCGGCCGCAGCGGCTGCTCGTCGGGTCTGGGAGGCGGCAGCTCCTGGGCGCGGCGCCGCCGCCCCAGCCAGACCGCGCCGATGAGCACGGCGACCAGCACCACGCCGACGATGCCCATCACCGACCCGGTCGCGCCGCGGTCGTCGGCGAGCACGAAGGCCAGCGAACTCAGGTCCGCGTTCGAAATGTCCATATGTGCCGGATACCCCGAGCTGACGCTCGCACTCAAAAATTCACATGAATTCATGTTTTAAGTTGATATGTCCTGTGGCGTGTTTCGTTCGGTGAAGGGCGCGCGTGCCGGTATCCGGAGCCGTGGCCGTGGCCTCCTGTCGCCGTCGCCCGGCCCAGGGGTGAGGCTGGAGGCATCCCCGAATCGCCGCGGGCGGCGGCGCAGTGAGCGGAAGGAACCGCCGTGAACACCATCAGGGAACAGGAAGCGGCGCGCAGCGGGTACGGCCAGGAGGTGTCCGTCGTCGTCAGCGGCTGCGGGACGGCCGACGCGCGGATGGTCTTCGACGTGCTGCGGGCGGCGTTCACCACCGACCGGGCCTCGGTGGACGTGCCCCAGGATCTCGAGGGGCGGCGCCCGACCGCGTGGGTGGTGACCGTGGACGTCACCGAGGAGCGGGTGGTCTCCGGGTCCGTCGTGCTCGGCGCGCCGGTGAGCGTCGACGTGCAGGGCGGCTACTGGGCGGTGGAGCGGCTGCGCCGGAGCCTGGCGCACGCCTTCGACGTGACGGTCGTCGGCACGGTCTCCGGCGACCAGGAGGAAGAGGTGCGGCTCCGCCTGGCGAACCGCGCGGCCGGGGCCTGAGCGACGGCCCGGGGCCCTGAAGGGCCGGTAGTGGGGGCCGGTACGGGCCGACCCGTGCGAGCGGTCACCGCCCGGCGGCGGAGCAATGACGGGGAGGAGAGCGGGCCGTCTGGTAGAAAACGGGCAAAAGGCTGCCTCTGGAAGGTGTGAGCGCGTGGACCCCTCTTGCGGACGGCACGACGGCGCGCGACAGCCGGGAGCGACGGATGACGGCCCGGGGCGGACCGGCGCGGGCCCCGGTACGCCCGCCGCCACGACCGGGGGCGTGACGCGGTGAAGCCCTTCGCCTATCTCCGCGCCCGCTCCGCCGAGGAGGCCGTCCGGGAGAGTGCCGCCCGCCCCGGCGCGGTCTTCCTCGGCGGCGGCACCAATCTCGTCGACCTCATGAAGCTCGGGGTCGCCTCCCCCGAACTGCTCATCGACATCACCCGGCTGCCGCTGGACCACGTGGCCGACACCCCGGACGGCGGCCTGCGGATCGGCGCGACCGTACGCAACAGCGACCTGGCCGCCCACCCCGCCGTGCGCACCCGCTACCCCGCCCTGTCCCGGGCGCTGCTGGCCGGAGCGGGGGGCCAGCTCCGCAACACCGCCACCACCGGCGGCAACCTGCTCCAGCGCACCCGCTGCCCGTACTTCCAGGACGCCTCCAAGCCGTGCAACAAACGGGAGCCCGGCAGCGGCTGCCCCGCCCGCGACAGCACGCTGCGCGACCTCGCCGTACTCGGTCACTCCGCGCACTGCGTCGCCACCCACCCCTCCGACCTGGCCGTGGCGCTCTGCGCCCTCGACGCCACCGTCCACCTGAGCGGACCGGACGGGGACCGGGCCGTGCCCGTCACCGGATTCCACCGGCTGCCCGGTGACACCCCGGACCGGGACACCGGGATCCGGCCCGGCGAGCTGATCACCGAGGTGGTGCTCGGGCCGCCCCCCGGCGGCGCCGCCTCCCTCTACCGCAAGGCCCGCGACCGCGCCGCCTTCGCCTTCGCCCTCGCGTCCGTCGCCGCCGTGCTGAGCGTCCGCGACGGCCGGATCGAGCACGCCGCCCTCGCCTTCGGCGGGCTCGCCCACCGGCCCTGGCGGGCGCACACCGCGGAGAACCTGCTCCGCGGCGCACCCGCCACCGCCGGGACCTTCGCCCGCGCCGTGGACGCCGAGCTCGCCGCGGCCCGGCCACTGCGGGGCAACGCGTTCAAAGTGACCCTCGCCCACAACCTGGCCGTCGACGCGCTCACCGAACTCGCCGCCGCCCGCTGACCGCCACGCCGCCGACCCCGCCGTGAGGACCCCGTCATGAGCCAGGCCACGTCACCCCTGGGCACCCCCGCAGTCCGCCGCGAGGGCCGGGACAAGGTCACCGGCACCGCCCGCTACGCAGCCGAGCACACCCCGCCGGGCTGCCTCCACGGCAGCCTCGTCCCCGCCACCGTCGCCCGCGGCCGGGTCCTGGCCGTCGACACGGACGACGCCCTGGCGCTGCCCGGCGTGCGCGCCGTCCTCACCCACCACGACGCGCCCCGGCTGAAGGAACCCGACGACCCGATCCTCGCCGTCCTCCAGGACGACCTGGTCCCGCACCGGGGCTGGCCCGTCGCGCTGGTGGTGGCCGACACCCCGGAGGCCGCCGAAGCCGGGGCCGCGGCGCTGCGGATCGCGTACGGGACCGAGCGGCACGACGTCCGGCTGACCGCGGACCACCCCGGCCTGTACACCCCCGACACGGTCAACGGCGGCTACCCCGCCGTCCGCGAACGCGGTGACACCGCCCGCGCCCTCGCCGTCGCCCCCGTACAGATCGACTCCACCTACACCCTCGGCGCCCTGCACAACCACCCCATGGAGCCGCACGCCACCACGGCGTGGTGGGACGGCGACGGACACCTCACCGTCCACGACTCCAGCCAGGGTGCCACCCAGGTCCGCGACAGTCTGGCCACGGCGCTCGGCATCCCGCCCGAGCGCATCACCGTCCGCTCCGAGCACGTCGGCGGCGGCTTCGGCTGCAAGGGCACCACGCGCCCGCAGTGCGTCCTCGCCGTCATGGCCGCCCGGCACACCGGGTGCCCCGTCAAGGTCGTGCTGCCCCGCCGCCGGATGGCCGGCCTGATCGGCCACCGCGCCCCCACCGTCCAGCGCGTCCGGCTCGGGGCCGAACTCGACGGCACGCTCACCGCCGTCGACCACGAGATCGTCACCCACACCTCCACTGTGAAGGAGTTCGTGGAACAGGCGGCCGTCCCCGCCCGGATCATGTACGGCTCCGCCGCCGCCCGCACCGCCCACCGGGTCGTCGCCCTGGACGTACCCAGCCCCTCCTGGATGCGCGCACCGGGCGAGACCCCCGGCATGTACGCCCTCGAATCCGCCATGGACGAACTCGCCTCGGCCCTCGGCCTGGACCCGGTCGAACTGCGCATCCGCAACGAGCCGGCACACGAACCGGACTCGGGCCGCCCGTTCAGCAGCCGCGGCCTGACCGCCTGCCTGGAGACGGGCGCGGCCCGCTTCGGCTGGTACGGCCGCGACCCGAGCCCCGCGGCCCGCGAGGAGGGGGAGTGGCTCACGGGCACCGGTGTCGCCGCCGCCACCTACCCCGTCTACATCACCGCCTCCGGCGCCTTCGCCCACGCGGCCCCCGACGGCTCGTACCGTGTCGCGGTCAACGCCACCGACATCGGCACCGGCGCCCGCACCGTGCTCGCGCAGATCGCCGCCGACGCCCTGGCCACCGCCCTGGACCGGGTCGGGATCGAGATCGGCAGCAGCGAACTGCCCGACGCCCCGGTGGCGGGCGGCTCGACCGGCACCGCCTCCTGGGGCTGGGCCGTGCACAAGGCCTGCGTACTGCTGCGCCGACGACTGCGCGAGCACACCGGCCCACTCCCCGCCGAGGGCCTCTCCGTCACCACCGACACCCGGGCGGAGACCGGACGGGAATCCCCGTACGCACGCCACGCGTTCGGCGCGCACTTCGCCGAAGTCGCCGTGCACGGCCGCACCGGAGAGGTGCGGCTGCGCCGGATGCTCGGAGTCTTCGCCGCCGGACGCATCCTCAACTCCCGTACCGCACGCTCCCAGTTCATCGGCGGCATGACCATGGGCGTCGGCATGGCACTGACCGAGGCGAGCACCATGGACCCCGTCTTCGGTGACTTCACCGAACGCGACCTCGCCGCCTACCACCTGCCGACCTTCGCCGATGTGCCCCGGATCGAGGCGCACTGGATCGAGGAGGAGGACCCGCACCTCAATCCGATGGGTAGCAAGGGCATCGGGGAGATCGGCATCGTCGGCGCCGCGGCGGCGGTCGGCAACGCCGTGCGGCACGCCACCGGCGTACGGGTGCGCGCCCTGCCGATCACACCGGACACCCTGCTGCCGTACCTGCTCTGACCCGGGCGGCGGCCCCCTGTTGCGGGACCCGGTGCGCCGGGCCACGCTGTGAAGTGACCCAGAAGAGACATCTGCTCACTCTTCGTGTTCGGGGGGTCGTTGTTCAACGGGGCGAAAGCCAGTGGGCCTCGATGTGAGGAGCCTCGACGATGACCGTTCCACTCGACCGGCACTTCCTGGTCGAACTCCAGATCTCGGCGGAGCGTGTGTCCCAGCTGCAGCGGATAGTCGCCGCACACCTCCGCCACTGGAATCTTGAACTCCACGTCCGGCCGGTGTGCCGGGGCGTGGCAGAACTGCTGACCAACGTCCACCGCCACGTCGGCGACGGCAACAAGTGCACCGTCGAGCTCCGCTGGTCCGGGCGGCACCTCACGGTCTCCGTCGCCGACGAGGGGGAAGGGATGCCGCGCCTGCTGGGCACCGGCGGCGGCGGCCTCAGCCGGGTGATGGCGCTCAGCGACAGCTGGGGCACCTGCCGCACCGACGAGGGGAAGGTCGTCTGGTTCACCCGGTACGCCGAGGAGCCGCTCAGCCTCGACCGGGTGCCGCTGCGTCCGCTGCCCGACGGACGCGAGTTCCGTCACTCGCCCGCGGCTGCCCCCGCCCCCGCCGAACCCGCGGCGGCGTTCGACCCCGCTCTCGTCTGATCCGGGACGGGCCGACGGGACCGCCGGCCGGGTGTCCGCCCGGCGGACCCGCGTGCGCGGCACGGCGCACGGCGGCACGGGGCCGAAGAACCGAGTCAAGGAGGACACGGCCATGCCCATCGCGACGGTCAACCCCGCGAACGGCGAAACCCTCAGGACGTTCGAGCCGCTGGACGCGGCGGGCATCGAGCAACGGCTCGCCACCGCCCGCACCGCGTTCGGCGCGTACCGGACCACCGGCTTCGCCGAACGGGCCCGTCTGCTGAACCAGGCCGCCGTGCTGCTCGACGAGGACCAGCGGGACATCGCCCGCACCATGACCACCGAGATGGGCAAACCCGTCAAGGCGGCCCGCGCGGAGGCCGCCAAGTGTGCCAAGGCCATGCGCTGGTACGCGGCCCACGCGGAGGAACTCCTCGCCGACGAGCAGCCGTCCGCCGAGGACGTACGGGACTCCGGCGCCTCCCGGGCCCACGTCCACTACCGGCCGCTCGGCCCCGTGCTCGCCGTGATGCCGTGGAACTTCCCGCTCTGGCAGGTCGTACGCTTCGCCGCCCCCGCGCTCATGGCCGGCAACGTCGGCCTGCTCAAACACGCCTCCAACGTGCCGCAGACCGCGATGTACCTGGAGGGGCTGTTCCGCCGGGCGGGCTACCCGGCCGGCTGCTTCCAGTCCCTGCTGGTCGGTTCGGGGGCGGTCGAGGCGATCCTGCGCGACCCCAGGATCGCCGCGGCCACCCTCACCGGCAGCGAACCGGCCGGCCGCTCGGTCGCGTCGATCGCCGGTGACGAGGTGAAGCCCACCGTCCTGGAGCTGGGCGGCAGCGACCCGTACCTCGTCATGCCCTCGGCGGACGTCGCCAGGGCCGCCCGTACCGCCGTGACCGCACGGGTGCAGAACAACGGACAGTCCTGCATCGCCGCCAAACGGTTCATCGTGCACACCGACGTGTACGACGAGTTCGCCGAGCGGTTCACCGTCGGCATGAACGACCTGTCGGTCGGCGATCCGATGCTGGAGTCCACCGATGTCGGCCCGCTCGCCAGCGAGCAGGGCCGCACGGACCTGACGGAGCTGGTGGACGACGCGGTGCGACAGGGCGCGAACGTGCTGTGCGGCGGCGGCGTTCCCGAAGGGCTGGCCCCGGAGCTGGAGGACGGATGGTTCTACGCCCCCACCGTCCTCGCCGGGATCACCCCCGCCATGCGCATCCACCACGAGGAGACCTTCGGCCCCGTCGCCTCGCTCTACCGGGTCGACGGATTCGCCGAAGCCGTCGCCCTCGCCAACGACAGCCCCTTCGGCCTCAGCTCCAACGTATGGACCCGGGACCCGGAGGAGGCCCGCCGCTGCGTACGCGACCTGCAGGCGGGCGGCATCTTCTTCAACGGAATGACCGCCTCCCACCCCGCGCTGCCCTTCGGTGGCGTCAAACGCTCCGGCTACGGACGCGAACTCGCCGGCCAGGGCATCCGCGCCTTCTGCAACACGACCACGGTCTGGTACGGCCCATAGGGGCGTCCGGCAGATGCCCGGGGCGTCGCCGAACCGCCCGCACGGCTCCGCCACGCGCACGCACCGGAACCCGCTCCTCGTCCCGCACCAAAGTGCCGGACACCCCCTGGCTTTCGCCCGAACAACAGGCCCTGGGAGCCCCCATGAGCAACGCCCCCGGTCCGCCGGCCCCGTCCGGCCCGACCGACGCGGAGATCGCGGCGCTCGACGCGCACTGGCGAGCCGCCAACTATCTCTCCGTCGGCCAGATCTACCTGATGGCCAACCCGCTGCTGACCCGGCCGCTGGTACGCACCGACATCAAGCCGCGGCTGCTGGGTCACTGGGGCACCTCACCGGGGCTCAACCTCGTCCACACGCACCTCAACCGCGTCATCAGGTCCCGCGGTGTGCGAGGCCTCGCCGTGTGGGGACCCGGCCACGGCGGACCCGCCGTCCTCGCCAACTCCTGGCTGGAGGGCAGCTACTCGCGGGCCTACCCCGACGTGCCCCGCGACGCCGACGGCATGGGGCGGCTGTTCAAGCAGTTCTCGTTCCCCGGCGGAGTGCCCAGCCACGTCGCCCCGGAGACCCCCGGCTCCATCCACGAGGGCGGCGAACTCGGCTACGCCCTGACCCACGCCTACGGGGCCGCCTTCGACCATCCCGAACTGATCGTCACCTGCGTGATCGGCGACGGCGAGGCCGAGACCGGTCCGCTCGCCGCCTCCTGGCACTCCAACAAGTTCCTCGACCCGGTCCACGACGGGGCCGTCCTCCCCGTCCTCCACCTCAACGGCTACAAGATCGCCAACCCGACCGTGCTCGCCCGCCTCCCCGAGACGGAGCTGGACGCCCTGCTGCGCGGCTACGGGCACGACCCGCTGTACGTCGGCGGCGACGACCCCATCAGCGTCCACCGGGCGATGGCCGCCGCGATGGACCGCGCCGTCGACCGGATCCGCGAGATCCAGGGAGCCGCCCGCGCCGACAGCGGCACCGGCCGGCCGCACTGGCCGATGATCGTCCTGCGCACCCCCAAGGGCTGGACCGGCCCGGCCGAGGTCGACGGGGTGCCCGTCGAGGGCACCTGGCGCGCCCACCAGGTCCCGCTGCCCGGGGTCCGGGAGAATCCGGACCACCTGCGCCTGCTGGAGGAGTGGATGCGCTCCTACCGCCCGGAGGAACTCTTCGACTCCTCGGGGCGGCCCGGCCCCCAGGTGCTCGCCTGTGTGCCCGAGGGCGACGCCCGGCTCGGCTCGACACCGTACGCCAACGGCGGTCTGCTCCTGCGCGAACTGCCCGTCCCGCCGCTCGACGCGTACGCGGTCGAGGTCGGCAGGCCCGGCGCCACGCTGCACGAGCCGACCCGGGTGCTGGGCGGGCTGCTGGAAGCCGTCATGGCCGCCACCGCCGAGCGCCGCGACTTCCGTGTCGTCGGCCCCGACGAAACCGCCTCCAACCGGCTCGACGCCCTCTACGGCGCCACCGCCAAGGCCTGGCAGGAACGCCTCCTGCCCACCGACGAACACCTCGCCCGCGACGGCCGTGTCATGGAAGTGCTCTCCGAGCACCTGTGCCAGGGCTGGCTGGAGGGCTACCTGCTCACCGGCCGGCACGGACTCTTCTCCTGCTACGAGGCGTTCGCCCACATCGTCGACTCGATGGTCAACCAGCACATCAAGTGGCTGCGGACCTCCCGCCGACTGGCCTGGCGCCGCCCGGTCGCCTCACTGAACTACCTGCTCACCTCGCACGTCTGGCGCCAGGACCACAACGGCTTCTCCCACCAGGACCCCGGGTTCGTCGACCACATCCTCAACAAGAGCCCCGAGGTCGTCCGCGTCTACCTGCCGCCGGACGCCAACACCCTGCTCTCCGTCGCCGACCACGCGCTGCGCAGCCGCGACTACGTCAATGTGATCGTGGCCGGAAAGCAGCCCTCCTTCGACTGGCTCACCCTCGACCAGGCCCGCGCGCACTGCGCCCGCGGCGCCGGGGTGTGGTCCTGGGCGGGCACGGAGGACGGCGGCCGGAAGCCGGACGTGGTGCTCGCCTGCGCCGGGGACGTACCCACGCTGGAGACGCTGGCCGCCGCCGACCTGCTCCGCAGGCATCTGCCGGACCTGGCGGTACGGGTGGTCAACGTCGTCGACATGGCCCGGCTGCTGCCCCGCGAGGAGCACCCGCACGGCATGCCGGACTCCGAGTACGACGCGCTGTTCACCCGGGACGTCCCCGTGATCTTCGCCTATCACGGCTACCCCTGGCTGATCCACCGGCTCGCCTACCGGCGCGCGGGCCATGCCCAGCTCCATGTGCGCGGCTACAAGGAGGAGGGCACCACGACGACGCCCTTCGACATGGTGGTCCGCAACGACCTGGACCGCTTCCGGCTGGTCATGGACGTGACCGACCGGGTGCCCGGCCTCGGCGTCCGGGCGGTGGCCGTGCGCCAGGCCATGGCGGACGCCCGCGCCCGCCACCACGCCTGGATCCGGGAGCACGGCACGGACCTGCCCGAGGTGGCCGACTGGACGTGGAGCGGCTGATCCCCGGGGCCCGGGACGCGGCTCAGCGGCCCAGCGCCCGGGCCAGCTCGGCCTTGGTCATGCCCGAACGGCCGTGCACGTTCTTCCTCTTCGCTTCTTCGTAGAGCTGGTCCCGGGTCGGTCCGGCCGCCCCGCTGTGCGAGCGCAGACCGCCGCGCCGCGCGGACGACATGTCCTCCAGAGAGGTACGGCTCGCGGTCCTGGACTCCCCGGCGCGGGCACGTTCCTTGTTGACCGTGCGGGCCGCGATCTCCTCCGCCCGTTCCTCGCTGACACCGCGCTCCTGCGCGCTCTCCTTGATGTGCTCGTACTGCCGGGTCCGCCCGGCACCGAATCCGCGGGGCATGGTCCGCTCACTCCTCTCCCGGAGATCCTGGAACGCTTTTCCCACCAGTGTCGCGCCGCGCACCGGGGCCCGCACGCGGCGGGCGTGCGGGCCCCGGGGGAGGGGAGGCGGCTCAGTAGCGCAGGGCCGCCGCGATCCTCCCGTGATCCGTGAGCGAGCCGTCCGCGAGGAAGACCACCTCGGCGCCGCTGTCCAGGGCCCGCTCCACGAGTTCGTCCACGATGTCCTCGCGGACCGTGGTGTCCGCCGGGTCCGCACCCGCGTCCACCGGTTCGAGGTGTTCGTCGGTCACCCGGACGGTCCGCTGGAAGCCCTCCTCCACGGCGACCAGCCCGGCGCGGCCCTCGCGCACCGCGGCCCACACCTCGTCGAGCCCGCCGGCGAACGCGCGCCGGCCGCGCGCCTCGTCGAGTCTGCCGTCGACCGCCGCGGCGAACCGCTTCCGCCGCTCCTCCAGCACCGGGCGCAGCTCCTCCAGCAGGGCGCTCGGCGTGGTCCCGGCCGGTACGCCCTTGGTCAGCCGCCCCACGGCCGAGCGGGGGCTCTCGCCGACCTCGTCCAGCACCGCGAGCGCCTGGGCGGAACCGGCCAGGTACAGCGGGCGCGGATCGGCGGCCAGGACCGCCCGCAGCGTCTCGTCGGCCGACCGGAGGAACGCACGGGTCTCCTGACTGCTGAAGATGCTCGGCGTGTCCCCGATCCGCTCCTCGCGCTGCGGATCGGGCTCCAGCGGGGGAGCCGTCATCGGGAACCCGCCGGTGCGCGCCTCGCGCAGGGCGTCGCCCGTGCCGCCCCACAGCCCGGCGCGGTCGGCCGAGACGCCGAGCACCCAGAACGGCTGGGCCTGGGCCTTCGCCGCCACCAGGTTCCGGGTCAGATAACTGTCGCTCAGCACCACCCGCTCGGGCGCGGTACGGGGGAGCTGCCAGATCTGGTGCTCGTCGGGAGTGGCGAGCACCACCAGGGCGTCGAGGGCCCGCCTCGGGTCCACCTCGGCGGCCGCCCGGTCGAGCTGCTCCTTGATCGCGGTCCGTGTCTCGCGGCCGACCGCCGGGTCGGCCTCCAGCCTGTCCACCGCCTCGTTCACCAGGTTGCGCAGCCGTACGGCGTCCTGGGTGTTGTCCGGGGTGCGCCGGTGCGTCGGCATGGTCAGGGACACGGCCGGATAGGGCTTGGCCGCCCGCAGTTCCCGCAACAGGCCGGCGGTCAGGTCGTCCGTATCCATCGTTGTCTCCCAGGGCTTCGGGTGGTGTCCGCTCCCGAGCGAAGCGGCTGAAGTCGGCGAGTCAATTCATACCTTTTGAACCTAATATGAGCGAGATGAGCGCCGCCGAAGCCGTCACCGAGGCCCTGCGTGAACTGCACGCGCGGTTCGTCCCGCTGCGGGAGGGCAGCCTCGCCGAGTACATCCCGCAGCTCGCGCGGAGCGATCCGGACGCCTTCGGCCTGGCCCTGATCAGCATGGACGGCCACTGCTACGGGGTGGGTGACACCAGGGCCCCGTTCACCCTGCAGTCCGTGTCGAAGCCGTTCGTCTACGCGCTCGCCCTGTCGCTCCTCGGGCTGGACGAGGTGTGCCGCTGGGTCAACGCCGAGCCCAGCGGGGAGGCGTACAACGCGGTCAGCCTGGAGCCGGACACCGGACGGCCCGACAACGCCATGGTCAACGCGGGGGCGATCATCACCACCGCGCTGATCCCGGACACCCCCGACGCCCCGCGGTTCGACCGGGTCCTCGGCTGCCTGAGCCGGTTCGCCGGACGCGAGCTGGACGTGGACGAGCAGGTCTACGCCTCCGAGGCCGCCACCGGGGACCGCAACCGTGCCCTCGCCTACCTGATCCGGAGCACCGGCCCGCTGCCCGTCGACCCGGTGGCCGCCGTGGACACGTACTTCCGGCAGTGCGCGGTTCGGGCCACCGCGATGGATCTCGCCGCGATGACCGCGACCCTGGCGCACGGGGGAGTGAACCCGCTCACCGGCGACGTGGTGGTCTCCGGACCGGTGGCCGCGCAGGTGCTGACGGTGATGGCGACCTGCGGGATGTACGACGCGTCGGGCGACTGGCTGCTGCGGGTCGGGCTGCCCGCGAAGAGCGGCGTCTCCGGCGGGCTGATCGCCGCGGGTCCGGCCCGCTTCGGGCTGGCGACCTACAGCCCGCGGCTGGATTCGACGGGCACCTCGGTGCGCGGGCGGGCCGCGCTCGGCGCCCTGTCGGAACGGCTCGGGCTCCATCTGATGCACAACCCGGCGCTGGCCGGCAGCACCGTCACGCTGATCGCCACCGCCGACGAGCTGCCCACGGCCGGTGCCGCGCCGCGGGCCCGCGCGCCGCGCGAGCGGGTCGCCGTGGTGGCCGCCCAGGGCGCCCTCGACTTCACGGCGGCCGAACGCGTGCTGTACGCCCTGGACGAGGCGCGCCCCAGGGGCACGGAGCCGGTCGTGCTGGACCTGGTGGAGGTGACCGGGGTGGACAGGGTGGCCCGCGTGATGCTGGGCGGCGGGCTCGGCCGGATCGCGGCGGCCGGGGCGCGGACCGCGGTCGCGGACCCGTCGCGGTGGCTGGACCTGCCCGGCCCCGGCGGACGGGAGGGACCGGGGGTGCCGCGGGGCTTCGCCACCCGTGCGCGGGCGGTGGCCTGGTGCACGGGTGACGGGCCGGGCTGAGCCCGGACGGTGGCGGCCGCCCGGGCCCTTCGGCCGGTCCGGCCTACCAGATCGACGCGACCCACTCGGGGTGGTCGATGAACGGGTTCCGGTTGTGCTGGTACTGGTTGTATATGACGTCGTTGCGGCGCTTCTCGAAGGCGTCCGGCGGGTCCTGCTGGCTCCACGTCTTCAGTACCGAGAGCCGTCCCATGTTCGGGGCGGAGCCGTTGTTGACCTTGTCGTTGGGCTCCAGGTCGGGGAAGGAGTCGCCGCCCTCGTAGCGCACGGCCATGTAGAGGAGCATCCGGGCCACATCGCCCTTGACCGCGTCGCGCGGCTCGAAGGAGTCGCTGTCGGTGTAGTTGCCGGGGGCGCCGCTCACCGCGCTGCCGCCGTTGTCGAAGTCCTTGTTGCCACGGATCGAGTTGACGGTGACGTCCTCCGGGCGCAGGTGGTGGAGGTCGGTGCCGGGGCCGGTGGCGGTGCCGAAGTCGCCGTGGGACTTGGCCCAGACGTGCTCGCGGTTCCAGTTCCCGACCGAGCCGCCGTTGGCGTTCTTCGACAGGGAGCGGCCGGTGTAGAGCTCGATCACGTTCGAGCTGTTGGCCGGGTCCTGGTCGGTGTCCTTCAGGGCGGTCCAGACCTGGCTGTAGGACACCTTGGTCTGGCTGCTGATGATCGTGTGCAGGGCGCTCTTGAGCTGTGCGCCGCTCTTTCCGAGCGCGTTCTGGTAATAGGTGTCGTCGAGCACCTGCAACGACGACGCGGTGGCGGCGGCGGGCGCGGCCGGGTGGGTGGCGGCCGGTGCGGCGGCGGCCGTGGAGCCGAGCACGGCGAAGGCGGCGAGGGTCGCCAGCAGCGGGCGCCGGTAACGAGGATGACGACGGGACATGTGGGGTGTCCTCTCCTGTCCTGGAAGGGCCTGCGCCATGACACCGTCGAGAGGTGGGGGCGGCGCTGCGGCGCAGTTGTGCGGTACGTGGTAGGCGGGAGCCTTCCACACGCACCGTGACCATGGTGTGAACGCTGCGTACCTATCATGTGCAGGTCAAGTGAGGGCCCGGGGGTGTCGCCCGGGGGGCTCACGGGCCTCGGATGCGGCGGGCGGGACGCGGGGCGAGAATGACCGAAAGGACGAGGAGGCGGCATGAGTGAAGAGTCCGAATCCGTATCCCGGGGCGTGACCCCCGACAGCCTCTTGCACACGGGCGGCAGCGACCATCCCTCGGCGGAGGATCTGGTGCTCGCCTCGGGGCGGGACCTGACCCCGAAGAACCTCCGGTGGGCCGAGCGCAGGCTCGCCCGTGAGGGCCGGTCCGCGATCGACAAGACACTGCCCTGAACCACGGGCCGACGGGCCCCCGTGGTCCCGGGGCCGAGCCGCGGGGAGCGTGTGGGTGCTTCCCGCGGCTCGGCTAGCCTGGGTGCACAATGAATCGTTTGACGACGTCAGGGGCCGGCTTCGACCTCGCCCGCTACCCCGAGGACCCGCGCGACCCCTTCCGTGCCTGGGATGCCGCCGACGAGTACCTGCTCCGGCGGCTGGAAGGGGACGACGGCGCGGAGCCGGTGGACCTGTCGGGCGCCGTGACCGTGGTGGGCGACCGCTGGGGCGCCCTGAGCACGGCGCTGGCCGCGCACCGCCCCGTACAGATCACCGACTCCTACCTGGCGCAGCGCGCCACCCTGGCGAACCTGGAGCGCAACGGCGTGGCACCGGACGCGGTGCGCCTGCTGTCGGCCCGGGACGCTCCGCCCGAGCGTGTGGACGTCCTGCTGGTACGGGTGCCGAAGAGCCTCGCGCTCCTGGAGGACCAGCTGCACCGGCTGGCGCCCGCCGTCCACGCGGGCACCGTCGTCATCGGCACCGGCATGGTCAAGGAGATCCACACCTCCACCCTCCGGCTCTTCGAGCGGATCATCGGCCCGACCCGCACCTCCCTGGCCGTGAAGAAGGCCCGGCTCATCTTCAGCACCCCCGCCCCGGGGGCGGCCCGAACGCCCAGCCCCTGGCCGCACCGCTACGAGCTGCCCGGGGGAATCGGCCCGGTCTCCGGCCGGACCGTGATCAACCACGCCGGGATCTTCTGCGCCGAGCGCCTCGACATCGGCACCCGCTTCTTCCTCGGCCACCTCCCCGAGCGCCGCGGCCCCGAAAGGGTCGTCGACCTCGGCTGCGGGAACGGCGTCGTCGGCCTCTCCGCCGCGCTCGCCAACCCCGAGGCCACGGTCACCTTCGTCGACGAGTCGTACCAGGCGGTCGCCTCCGCCGAGGAGACCTTCCGGGCCAACACCGGCCCGGACGCCAGGGCCGAGTTCCTGGTCGGCGACGGGCTGTCCGGGGTGGCGCCCGCCAGCGTGGACCTGGTCCTCAACAACCCGCCCTTCCACTCCCACCAGGCCGTCACCGACGCCGCGGCCCGCACCATGTTCCACGGTGCCCGCGCCGCGCTGCGGCCCGGCGGCGAACTCTGGGTCGTCGGCAACCGGCACCTCGGCTACCACACCCGTCTCCGCCGCATCTTCGGCAACTGCGAGACCGTCGCCGGGGACCCGAAGTTCGTCGTCCTGCGGGCCGTCAGGCGCTGACCCCGACGGACCCCGTCCCGGCCCTTCCGGATTCTTGCAACACGTTCTACTGTGTGCGCCGCCGCACACGGACGACGCCACCGCGAGA
Source organism: Streptomyces sp. NPDC056347 (assembly GCF_042262625.1). Lineage (NCBI taxonomy): Bacteria > Bacillati > Actinomycetota > Actinomycetes > Kitasatosporales > Streptomycetaceae > Streptomyces > Streptomyces sp. NPDC056347. The sequence continues at coordinate 43,634 of NZ_JBHJQP010000051.1, forward strand.
CTCCCGGAGGGGCCGTGCACCTCGAATACACGCCCGAACAGCAGCAGTTGCGTACCGAGCTGCGCGACTACTTCGCCGCGCTGGTCCCCGACGACGCCCATACGCGCTACGCCGCCCCCGAGGCACAGAAGCGCTTCTACCGGGAGACGATCCGCCGCCTGGGAACGGACGGCTGGCTCGGCGTCGGCTGGCCCACGCAGTACGGCGGACGCGGACTCTCCCCGATGGAGCAGTTCATCTTCTTCGACGAAGCGGCGCAGGCCGGTGTCCCGCTGCCGCTGATGGCCCTCAACACCGTCGGCCCGACGATCATGCGGTACGGCACCGACGAGCAGAAGGCGTACTTCCTGCCGAGGATCCTCAGCGGCGAGATCGACTTCGCGATCGGCTACAGCGAACCCGACGCGGGCACCGACCTCGCCGCCCTCAGGACCCGGGCCGTGCGCGAGGGCGACGAGACCACCGGCCACTACACGGTCAACGGGCAGAAGATCTGGACGACCAACGGCGACACCGCGGACTGGGTCTGGCTCGCCGTCCGCACCGACCCGGACGCGGCGCCGCACAAGGGCATCACCATGCTGCTCGTCCCGACCTCGGACCCCGGCTACTCCTGCACCGTGATCAACACCCTCGCCTCGCACGACACCACCGCCAGCTACTACGAGAACATCCGTGTCCCCGCGTCCCGCCGCGTCGGCGAGGAGAACAAGGGCTGGCGGCTCATCACCAACCAGCTCAACCACGAACGCGTCACCCTCGCCGCCCACGGCACCATGGCGATCCGCGCCCTGCACGACGTCCAGCGCTGGGCGGCCGGCACCCGGCTCGACGACGGCCGCCGCGTGACCGACCTCGGCTGGGTCCGTACCTTGTTGGCCCGTACCCACACCCGGCTCGACGCCATGAAGCTCCTCAACTGGCAGATGGTGTCCGCCGTCCAGAACGGCACCCTCACCCCCCAGGACGCCTCCGCCGTCAAGGTCTACGGCTCCGAGGCACGGCGCGACGCCTACGCCTGGCTGATGGAGATCGTCGGCGCGGCCGGCCCGCTCAAGGAGGGCTCCGCGGGCGCCGTGCTCCACGGCGAGCTGGAACGCGGCTACCGCTCCGCCGTCATCTTCACCTTCGGCGGCGGCAACAACGAGATCCAGCGCGAGATCATCTCCTGGATCGGCCTGGGCATGCCACGCGTACGCCGCTGAGCCCGGGTGCCGGGGAATACCGGCCGGCGCGGAAGAGGGACGGCCGGATCCGGGAAGGCCGCCGGCCCAGGAGAACACCCGGGCAGGGAGAAGGCGACGGTTTCCCGGTCATCCGGCTTTCGGGCCGGACGCGGTCCGGGAGGCCGCCGGCTCCCGCTCCGGCACACGGGCACCGGCCCCGGCCCTCGGGCCGGGGC
>NZ_JBHJQP010000052.1:0-44462 GCF_042262625.1 Streptomyces sp. NPDC056347
GTACGGAGCGTACGGCGGGGCGGCCGGGCGGTGCGTCGTGCGTACGCGGCGCGGGGTGCGCGGTCGCGTCAGGAGGCGTTGTCCGCGACCTCGACCAGCTTGTCCTTGGTGACCGCGCCGACGTAGATCCGGCCGTCGTCGGTCATCAGGGTGTTGACCACGCGGGTCTTGAAGACCGTGCCGGAGCCGAACTTTCCGCTGACCTTGTCGCCCAGCGCGTCCAGGAACTGCCGGGCCTCGGGCGGGGCGGCCTCCGACGCCTTGTCGGGGAGACCAGCGGCTCCCGGGACCTTGATCTCGGCGACGGCGCTCCAGCCCTCGCCGATGACCCGGGTCTCCTTGACTCCCTGGTCACCGGCGCCCAGCTGCCCGGCGCCCGGGATCAGGCCGCCCAGGCCCCCGGGCCGCGCCTTCGCGTCGTCGGACCGGCCGGCCTTGTCGCTCCGGTCGTTCTTGCCGGCCTCGGTCACCTCGGTGCCCTTGGGCGGGGTGAAGGCGAACAGGGAGGCATCCGGCTTCCCGAAGTCCACCTTGGTGAACCCGGCGTCGACGATCGCCTTGCCGCCCGCGCTCGGCAGCAGCGTGAACTTCAGCGGTACGCCGTTCTCCGCGTCGACCGCGATGGTGGCCGAGCCGATCGTGGAGCCGCCCTGCTTCGGCTTGATCACCAGCCGGTACGCGTCGCGTCCGGCGACCTGCGCGGTGCCGTCGACCGTCACCGAGGTGGTCGTCCCGGCGGCCTCCAGCACCTGCTCGGCCAGGGCCTTCGGGGTGGTGGGCACGCCTTCGGGGGCGGACCGCTTCCCGGAGCGCGGCCCCGCGTGCTCACCCGCCCGGTCCTCGGTGGCGTGGTAGGCGGTGTCGGACTTGCTGTCGTACGCCCAGACCTGGTCGCCGTTGCGGATCAGGCTGTACTCGGCGGCGTCGTCCAGGATGGACAGCCGCTGCTTGTCGGGGCCGTCCGCGGCCACCCGGAGGGTGTGCGTGCCGGACGCCAGCTGCGTCATCCGGTCCTTCGGGTCGGCGCTCGCACCGCCCCGGCCGTCGGGACCGTCCTGGCCGCCTCCGGCGAAGGCCCCGGCCAGGCCGCCGAGCGACGGGATGCCGAAGTCCGTGCTGATCCGCATCGTCCCGGAGAGCCGCTGGGTGTCCGAGGCGGCGATCTTCTCGATGAGCTGCTGTGCGCTGATCTTCGGCAGTTCGGGGTCGCCGGAGCTCGCGAGTGCCGGGACCAGCCCGATCGTCGCGGCCGCCACCCCCGCCACCGCGACCGGGACGATGTAGCGCGCCGCCTTCCGGCGTCCGGCGCCGCTTGCGGCCGTGGCCGTGACGTCGGTCCCTGCGCTGTCGTTCGGTGCCATCTGTAGCCCTACCTCCGTGGTCGGCGGCTTCCATCCGGTTGCACGTTCCGTCCCCACTCCGCGCCGCCATTCTCACCCGATCTGGTCAGGAGTGGTTGTTCTCCATCTGACCAAATCGGGGACCCCGGAACGTCAGCCCGCGGGAGCAACTCCGCCTACCTCTGCGGTATGACTCGGTGCCGGGCCGTACTGCGGACCGTGGGGGACGGTCTCAGGGATACCCCTGACCCCGGCCACTCCCCAGCTCCGGCCCCAGCCTCAGCCCTCGGGAACGACGCGCAGGAACGACGCGCGGGAACGGCGCCCGGAAACGGCACCTGCGAACGGCCCCCGGGACCGGCCGCGGAACCCGCCGCGGAACCCGCCGTGGGACCGGACACGGGTCCGGCCGCGGAACCGGCCGCGGAACCGGCCGCAGATCCGTTCACGCCCGCCGCCCCGGCGGCCGGACCCGCCAAGCACCTCAGCCCGCGCGGTGCACCACCGCGTCGCACAGCTCGCGCAGCGCGGTCTTCGCGTAGCCGTCGGGCAGCGGCGTCAGCGTGGCGCGCGCCTCCTCGGCGTACCGGACGCTGGCCTGCCTGGCCTGCTCCAGTGCCGGGTGGGCGCGCAGCCTGCGCAGCGCCTCGGCGTGCCGGGCGTCGTCGCTGAGGTCGCCGTCGAGCAGTTCGAGGAGCTCCAGGTCCTCCGGCCGTCCCTCGGCCGCGGCCCGCGCCCGCAGATGGAGCACCGGGAGCGTCGCGACGCCCTCGCGGAGGTCGGTGCCCGGGGTCTTCCCGGACTCGTGGGAGTCGGAGGCGATGTCGAGTACGTCGTCGGCGAGCTGGAAGGCGACGCCGAGCCACTCCCCGTACTGGGTGAGCACGTCGATCGCCGACTCGTCCGCACCGGCCGTCATGGCACCGAAGCGGCAGGCCACCGCGACCAGCGAGCCGGTCTTGCCGCGCAGCACCTCCAGGTAGTGCTCGACCGGGTCGACGCCCTCGCCCGGCCCGGCGGTCTCCAGGATCTGGCCGGTGACCAGCCGCTCGAACGCCTCCGCCTGGATGCGTACGGCCTCCGGGCCGAGGTCGGCCAGTATGTGCGAGGCACGGGAGAAGAGGAAGTCGCCGGTCAGCACGGCCACCGAGTTGCCCCAGCGGGTGTTGGCGCTGGGCACACCGCGGCGGACCTCCGCCTCGTCCATCACGTCGTCGTGGTAGAGCGTCGCGAGGTGTGTCAGCTCGACGACCACGGCGGCGGGCACGACACCCGGCGCTTCCGGGTCACCGAACTGGGCCGCCAGCATGGCCAGCAGCGGCCGGAAACGCTTGCCCCCGGCGCGGATGAGATGCTGCGCGGCCTCCGTGATGAAGGGAACGCTGCTCTTGGTGGCATCGAGCAGCCCGGACTCGACAGCGGCCAACCCGGTCTGGACACCGGCCTCAAGGGCCTGGTCCCGCACGCTCAGCCCGAATGGCCCGACGACGGTCACGAGGGGATCTCCTGTCTGCTGACGATCACACGGAATGTCGATGTGTCGCTGTCATCACTCAAGTCAGCGTATCCGGTCCCCTTTGGATCACCGTGGGCGCCTTCCCGCCACCGCCGGTATGTTCGGGATCAGCTCATACGATCAGGAGTTCTCCCTTTGTCCCCCACAGCCTCCGACACACAGCCGACTCAGCGGCCCCACACCGACGACCATGCCTTTTTCGGCCAGCCACGGGGGCTTATGACCCTGTCGGGGCTGGAGGTCTGGGAACGTTTCTCGTTCCTGGGCATGCAGGCGATCCTGGTCCTGTACTTCGCGGACACGGTGGCCCGCGGCGGCATGGGCATGTCGGCGGGCACCGCGCTCTCGGTCTCGGCCGCCTACGGCACGCTGGTCTACCTGGTGTCCGTGGCGGGCGGCTGGCTGGCCGACCGGATGCTCGGCTCGTACCGCGCCGTGCTGTACGGCGGCATCCTCATCGCCTGCGGGCACTACGCCATGGCGGTGCCCACCGACGCGATGACCTGGATCGGTCTCGGGCTGATCAGTGCGGGAACGGGCCTGCTCAAACCCAATGTGGCCACGCTGGTCGGCAAGCTGTACCGCACCGACGACGACCGCCGCGACGCCGGATTCGCGCTCTACTACATGGGCATCAACATCGGCGCGTTCCTCGGCCCGCTGGTCACCGGCTGGCTCGGCGACCACGCGAGCTGGCACTGGGGCTTCTCGGCCGCCGCCTTCGGCATGACCCTCGGCCTGATCCAGTACGTACTGGGCCGCCGTCACCTGGCCGGGCGAAAGCACTCCGCCGAATTCGCGCTCGCCCCGGAGCCGATGCGGCGGGCCGTGCGGCTGATCGTGGCGGGCGCCGTGGTGGCCGCCGTCCTCGCCACCGCCCTGTCCCTGGCGGGGTGGCTCACCATGGGGCGCTTCGTCGACCTGCTCACCCTGGTCTCGGTGATCGCGCCGGTGGTGTACTTCGCGGTGATGTTCCGCAGCCCCCGGGTCACCGCCGAGGAGCGCGGCAGGCTGCGCCCGTACGTGGTGCTCTTCCTGGCCTCGGTGGTCTTCAACTTCATCCTGTTCCAGGCGTACTCGACGATGATCCTGCTCGCGTCGACCAACGCCCGCACCGAGATCTTCGGCTTCCACTTCCCGGCGAGCTGGTACGCCTCCGCGCTCGGCGCCTTCGAGGTGGCGCTCGCCCCGGTGGTCGCCGCCGTCTGGTCCCGGATGGGGCCGCGCCAGCCGCACGCCTCCAACAAGATCGCGATCGGGGTGGTCCTCGGCGGACTGTCCTTCCTGCTGATGGTCCTGCCCACCTCGGGCCACTCCGGCGACACGTACAAGATGGCCGCCTGGTGGATCGTCGGCTCCTACCTGCTGCTCGGCCTCGGCGACGTCCTGCTGGAGACCTCCGGCATGTCCGCGACCACCAAGCTCGCCCCCAAGGCCTTCGCCAGCCAGACGATGGCGCTCTGGTTCCTCTCACTGGCCCTCGCCAACGGCATCCAGTCCCAGGTCGTGAAGATCTACGGCGAGGTCTCCAACCCCGTCTACTTCGGCGTCAACGGCGCGATCGCGGTGGTGGGCGGCGCGGCCGTCGTCGCCGCCGCCCCGTGGCTCAGGCGCACCATGCACCCCGTTCACTGAGGTACCGCCATGCACATCCGCACCACGTTCCCGTACGAGACCGTCCGCGAGGACGTCCGTGTCCCGCTGCCGGACGGCACCCTGCTGTACGCCCGGATCTGGCGCCCGGTCACCGAGGAGCCGGTGCCCGCGCTCCTGGAGTACCTGCCCTACCGGCTGACCGACTGGACCGCGCCGCGCGACTGGCAGCGCCACCCCTGGTACGCGGGCCACGGCTACGCCTCCGTACGCGTCGACGTGCGCGGGCACGGCAACAGCGAGGGGATGCCGGGCGACGAGTACGACGCGACGGAGCTGGCGGACGGCGTCGCCGTCGTCCACTGGCTGGCCCAGCAGGAGTGGTGCTCGGGCCGGGTCGGCATGTTCGGCATCTCCTGGGGCGGCTTCAACTCGCTCCAGATCGCCGCGCTGGCCCCCGAGCCGCTGAAGGCGGTCGTCACCGTCTGCTCCACCGACGACCGCTACGACAACGACGTCCACTACATGGGCGGCTCGGTCCTCGGCGTGGACATGCACGCCTGGGCGGCCACCATGCTGGCCTTCGTCTCCCGCCCGCCGGACCCGGCGCACGTCGGCGCGGACTGGAAGTCCATGTGGCTGGAGCGGCTGGAGAAGGTCGAGCCGTTCATCCACACCTGGCTGGCCCACCAGACCCGCGACGCGTACTGGAAGCACGGCAGCGTCTGCGAGGACTACTCCGCGATCCGGGCGAAGGTCCTCGCGGTCGGCGGCTGGCACGACCCGTACCGCGACACCGTCCTCCGGCTCGTCGAGCACCTGCCGGCGGACCGGGTGCGGGGGCTGATCGGCCCGTGGTCGCACCAGTACCCGGACCGGGGGCTGCCGCCGGGACCGTCCATCGGCTTCCTCCAGGAGACGCTGCGCTGGTGGGACCAGCACCTGAAGGACGAGGACACCGGCGTGATGGCCGAGCCGCTGCTGCGGTCCTGGATCAGCGCCTCGCACCGCCCCGCCACGGTGTACGAGACGCTGCCGGGGCGCTGGGTCGGGGACGACTCCTGGCCGTCCCCGAACGTCTCCCCCGTCACGTACGCGCTGGGCGGCGGCCCGCAGACCGTCGACTCGCCGCAGCGCACCGGACTGGACGCCGGGCGCTTCTTCCCCTTCGGCAACGACGCCGACCTGCCGCCCGACCAGCGCGACGAGGACGCCAAGTCGGCCTGCTTCGAGTTCCCGGTCGAGGGCGCCCCGATCGAGATCCTCGGCCGCCCCCGGGTGACGCTGCGCATCCGGATGGACGTACCGCGCGGCCAGGTGATCGCCCGGCTCTGCGACGTGGCGCCCGACGGCTCCTCCACCCTGGTCACCCGGGGCGCGCTCAACCTCTCCGCCCGCCACGGCCGCGACCGCGCGGTGGACTGGCCGGTCGGCGCCACCGAGGACGTCACCTTCGAGCTGAACGGGATCGGGCACACCTTCCCGCCCGGCCACCGCATCCGGCTCGCGGTCTCCTCCGCGTACTGGCCGTGGATCTGGCCGCAGCCGGGGTCGGTGGGGTTCACCCTGGACGCCGACGGCAGCCTCGTCGAGCTGCCCGTGCGTCGGGCCGCCGCGGAGCCGGAGATCCGGTTCGGGGAGCCGGAGCAGTCGGAGCCGCTCGGCGTGGTGTACCCGGCGACCCTGGACGAGCAGCGCCCGGAACGGCTGGTGGTCCGGGACGTGGCCAGGGGCGAGTGGCGGCTGGAGGTCGACCCCCGCTACGGCGGCACCCGGGTCTACCCGGACGGCCTGGAGTTCACCGAGGACGCGCTGGAGACCTACACGATCCAGGAGGAGGACCCGCTCTCCGCCCGCACCCGCTCCGACTGGACGATCCGGCTGCACCGGCCCGAGATGGCCTGGGACGTACGGATCGAGACCCGCTCCGAGATCACCGCGGACGCGGACGACTTCGTCACCTCCGACGAGGTGGTCTGCACGGAGGGCGGCGAGGTCGTCTTCCACCGCACCTGGGAGAAGCGCATCCCGCGCACGGCGGGGTGAGCCCGGCCGACGTCCGGGGCAGAGCAGAACTTTCCGGGCATCGGCCCCAGTTGGGACACTCCCGCGACCGGGCGGCGCCGACGTAACGTGTCCCCCAAGCGACCTGGAAAGCGAGGCAGCAACACATGCCCGAGCAGAGCAGCCCGCTCGATCTGGCCGAGGGCGACCCCTTCGGCCCGCACAACCTTCCCTACGGTGTGTTCTCCACCCCCGACCACCCCGAGGACCGCCGGGTCGGCGTCCGCATCGGCGACCACGTCCTGGACGCCGGCGCGGCGGCGCACGCGCTCGGCTCGCCCTACGCCCGGCTCCTCGCGCAGCCGGACCTGACCGCCCTGCTGGCGGCGGGCCGCACCGCCTGGCGGGACGTCCGGCGGGCCCTCACCGCATGGGTGACCGTCCCCGCACACCGCGCGGACATCGAGCCGCTGCTGCACCCGCTCGGCACCGTCACGCTCCACCTGCCGTACCGGGTGGCCGACTACGTCGACTTCTACGCCAGCGAGAACCACGCCACCAACGTCGGGAAGATCTTCCGCCCGAACGCCGAGGCGCTGACGCCCAACTGGAAGCACCTGCCGATCGGTTACCACGGCCGCTCCGGCACCGTCGTCGTCTCCGGCACCGATGTCGTCCGCCCCTCCGGCCAGCGCAAGGCCCCGGCCGACCCGGCCCCGGTCTTCGGCCCCTCCGTCAAACTGGACATCGAGGCCGAGGTCGGCTTCGTCGTCGGCGTCGGCTCCGAGCAGGGGACCTCCGTCCCGCTGGGCGACTTCCGCGACCACGTCTTCGGGCTCTGCCTGCTCAACGACTGGTCGGCGCGGGACATCCAGGCCTGGGAGTACGTCCCGCTCGGCCCGTTCCTCGGCAAGTCCTTCGCCACCTCCGTATCGGCCTGGGTGACCCCGCTGGAGGCCCTGGAGCAGGCCCGGATCGCACCCCCGGCCCGCGACTTCCCGCTGCTCCCCTACCTGGAGGACGCCGACGCCGACGAGCCCGGCGGCCTCGACCTGCGGATCTCCGTAGCGATCAACGGCCAGGTGGTCGCCGAGCCGCCGTTCTCCACGATGTACTGGACGGCCGCCCAGATGCTGGCCCAGATGACGGTGAACGGCGCCTCGCTGCGCACCGGCGACCTGTACGGCTCCGGCACGGTCAGCGGCGCCGAGCCCGGCCAGCGCGGTTCCCTGCTGGAGCTGACCTGGAACGGCAGCGAGCCGCTGGACCTCCCGGACGGCAAGCGCACCTTCCTGGAGGACGGCGACACGGTGACGATGACGGCCTGGGCGCCCGGGCCGGACGGCACCCGGATCGGACTCGGCGAGGTCACGGGACGGATCGTGCCCGCGTCATGACCCAGCCCGCCCCGGAGCTCACGCTCCCCGAGGAACTGCTGCTCCTCGCGCTCGACCCGCTGCGCGGCAAACCGCTGTGCCGCGCCCGCTTCCTGGAGTACGGGACGGCCGGCGCGGCCCTGCGGGAGCTGGAGCTCCAGGGGCGGATCACCGAGGAGCGCGGCCGCGTCCGGGTCACCGGCCTGCCCGCGCCCCCGGACCCCTTCCTGGGTCAGGTCCTGGGGAGCCTCCCCGCGAGCGGGCACGAGATCTCCGTACGGGGCTGGGTACGGCAGGCCGGGCGGCACACCGGGGAGCTCTGCCTGGAACACCTGGTGCGCCGCTCGGTGCTGCGCCGGGAGACCGGCCGCCTGCTGGGCCTGCTGCCGTACCACCGCCACCCGGCGGCGGACCCGGCCCTGCCGCTCGCGGCCCGGGGCCGCTTCACCGCCGCGCAGGACGCGGGCTTCCCCGAACCGCGCGGCCGGGCCCTGGCGGCCCTGGCCGCGGCGGTCGGCCTGGCGTCCGAGGTGGGCCGGGGCGGCCTGCGCGCGAGCTGGGCACTGCACGGCCTGATCGACGACGACTGGGCCGCCCACGCCGTCCACCACAACGTCCGCCGCGACCGCTCGTCCGGCAACCGCGCCCCGTCCATCACCTCGAACACCACGTCCGGCGACGACTGACCGGACGGGCACCCCCGGGAAACCCGCTGGTCAGCCGCATGCCAGACGTTCACACGTTCGGGGGAGCCATGTCCCGTTCCCGGCGGATACGCTGAAAAGCCCCGCGAGACTCCACGTCATGGGAGCACTGATGAGCGTCGGACCCGAGGCCAACGAGCCGCGGTGGGCGGTTCCGCCCGTGGGCGGCTGGACCGCCGATGACCTGGACACACTCCCGAATCTGCCTCCGCACACGGAGCTGATCGACGGGAGCCTCGTTTTCGTGAGTCCGCAGACCTTGTTCCATATGCGAGCGGTCGACTTCTTCAACTGGCAGTTGCAGTCGCTGGCACCACACACCTACGAAGTCATGCGCGAGTTCACCATCGACATCGACCGCTACAACCGGCCCGAACCCGATGTGATCGTCGTGGACGGCGAGGTCGTCCAGGAGTCGAGCCAGACCCGCTTCCCCGCCGGTTCCGTGCACCTGGCCATCGAGGTCGCCTCCCCGGAATCCCTCACCCGGGACCGCGAGACCAAGCCCGTGAAGTACGCGCGGGCGAGGATCCCGCACTACTGGCGGGTGGAGAACCACGACGACCGGGCCGTGGTCTACGTCTTCGAGCTGGAGCCGTCGACCGGGGCCTACACCTCCACCGGCATCTTCCACGACCGGATGAAGGTCTCCGTCCCCTTCCCCGTCGATCTCGACCTCACCGCGATCACCGCGCGCCGCCGGGAGGCGGAGCGGTAGCGCACCACCCGCCGCCCCGCCCGCGCCCTCACTCGTACTCGGGCGGCTCCTCGTCCCAGCCGAACTCCGCGTCGTCGTACGGCACCTGGGCCTTCGGCGCGGGAGCCCGAGGCGGCGCGGCGGCCTGAGGCGGCGCGGAGGCCGGGACCGGCGCGGAGGCCGGGACCGGTGCGGGCGCCGGGGACTCCTGGGCGGCCGGGGACTCCTGGGCGGCCGGGGACTCCTGGGGGGCCGCTTCGCCGAACTCCGTCAGCACCTCCAGCACCCCCTCCCCGTACGTCGCCAGCTTCTTCTCGCCCAGGCCGCTGATGCCGCCCAGCGCGGACACCGAATCCGGCCGGGCCGCGGCGATCTCGCGCAGGGTCGCGTCGTGGAAGATGACGTACGCCGGGACGCCCTGCTCCTTCGCCCGGCCGGCGCGCCAGGCCCGCAGTGCCTCGAAGACCGGGACGGCCTCGGGGGCCAGCTCGGCGGTGGCCGCCTGCGCCTTCGGCCTGCGCTCGGCCTTCGTGGACCGCGACGCGGGCTTCGGGGCCTCCTTGCGCAGCAGCACCTCGCGCTGCCGCCCGAGCACCGAACCGCTCTCCTCGGTCAGCACCAGCGTCCCGTACTCGCCCTCGACGGCGATCAGCCCCTGGGCGAGCAACTGGCGTACGACACCGCGCCATTCGGCCTCGCCCAGCTCGTCGCCGATGCCGAAGACCGAGAGCTGGTCGTGGTCGAACTGGATGACCTTCGCGGTGCGGCGGCCGAGCAGGATGTCGATGATCTGGCCCGCGCCGAACTTCTGCCCGCGCTCCCGCTTCAGCCGTACCACCGTCGACAGCAGCTTCTGCGCGGCCACCGTGCCGTCCCAGCTCTCCGGCGGGGTCAGGCAGGTGTCGCAGTTGCCGCAGTCCGTCGTGGTGGGCACCTGGCCGAAGTACGTCAGCAGCCGGGCGCGGCGGCACTGGACCGTCTCGCACAGCGCCAGCATCGCGTCGAGGTGGGAGGCGGCGCGGCGGCGGAAGGCCTCGTCGCCCTCGCCGCCCTGGATGAGCTTGCGCTGCTGGACGACGTCCTGGAGCCCGTACGCCATCCAGGCCGTGGACGGCATCCCGTCCCGGCCCGCGCGGCCGGTCTCCTGGTAGTAGCCCTCGACCGACTTCGGCAGGTCGAGGTGGGCGACGAAGCGGACGTCCGGCTTGTCGATGCCCATGCCGAAGGCGATCGTCGCGACGACGACCAGGCCCTCCTCGCGCAGGAACCGGGACTGGTGGGCGGCGCGGGTGCCCGCGTCGAGCCCGGCGTGGTACGGAACGGCCTCGATGCCGTTGCGGCAGAGGTACTCGGCGGTCTTCTCCGTCGAATTGCGCGAGAGGCAGTAGACGATGCCCGCGTCCCCGGCGTGCTCGTCCTTGAGGAAGGTGAGCAGCTGCTTCTTCGGGTCGGCCTTCGCCACGATCCGGTACTGGATGTTGGGCCGGTCGAAGCTGGCGACGAAATGCTTCGCGTCGGGCATGCCCAGACGGCCGGTGATCTCCTGGTGGGTGGCGTCCGTCGCGGTCGCCGTCAGCGCGATGCGCGGTACGTCGGGCCAGCGCTCGCCGAGGACCGAGAGGGCCAGGTAGTCGGGGCGGAAGTCGTGGCCCCACTGCGCGACGCAGTGCGCCTCGTCGATCGCGAAGACGGAGACCTCGCCGCGGGCGAGCAGGCCGAGCGTGGAATCCAGCCGGAGCCGCTCCGGGGCCAGGTAGAGCAGATCGAGCTCACCGGCGACGAACTGCGCCTCCATCGAGCGGCGCTCGTCGAAATCCTGCGTCGAGTTGATGAATCCGGCGCGCACGCCGAGTGCCCGCAGCGCGTCGACCTGGTCCTGCATGAGGGCGATCAGCGGGGAGACCACCACGCCCGTACCCGCTCTGACCAGGGCCGGGATCTGGTAGCAGAGGGATTTGCCGCCGCCGGTGGGCATGAGCACCACGGCGTCGCCGCCCGCCACCACATGGTCGACGATCGCTTCCTGCTCGCCGCGGAACGCCTCGTAGCCGAACACCTTGTGCAGCGTCCGCCGTGCGTCGCTCTCGGTCACATCCATCGTTCCGCCCGTGCTCATCGCTCTGCTCCGTGTCGCCGTCTCCCCTGCCACGATAGGCGCCGCGTACGACAGCGCCGGACGGGCTTGACTCGCGGGGCCCGTCCGGCGCTGTTTCGTGGCGTGGGAAGTGCGCTACCTCACGAAGACTCCGGCCTGGCTCGCCAGGTCCAGGAAGTACTGCGGGGCCAGGCCCAGCACCAGGGTGACCGCGACTCCCACCGCGATCGTCGTCATCGTCAGCGGGGACGGGACGGCGACCGTGGGGCCGTCCGCCTTCGGCTCGCTGAAGAACATCAGCACGATGACCCGGATGTAGAAGAACGCGGCGATCGCCGAGGAGATCACACCGACCACGACCAGTCCGCCCGCGCCGCCGTCCGCCGCCGCCTTGAACACGGCGAACTTCCCGGAGAAGCCGGAGGTGAGCGGGATACCGGCGAAGGCCAGCAGGAACACCGCGAAGACCGCGGCGACCAGCGGCGAGCGGCGGCCGAGCCCGGCCCACTTCGACAGGTGCGTGGCCTCGCCGCCCGCGTCGCGCACCAGGGTGACGACGGCGAAGGCGCCGACCGTCACGAAGGAGTACGCGCCGAGGTAGAAGAGGACCGACGAGATGCCGTCCGGGGTCGTCGCGATCACACCGGCGAGGATGAATCCGGCGTGGGCGATCGAGGAGTAGGCCAGCAGCCGCTTGATGTCGGTCTGGGTGATCGCGACGATCGCCCCGCCCAGCATCGTGACGATCGCGACGCCCCACATGACCGGGCGCCAGTCCCAGGCGAGGCCCGGCAGCACCACGTACAGCAGGCGCAGCAGCGCGCCGAACGCGGCGACCTTGGTGGCCGCGGCCATGAAGCCGGTGACCGGGGTCGGGGCGCCCTGGTAGACGTCCGGGGTCCACATGTGGAAGGGCACGGCGCCGACCTTGAAGAGCAGGCCGGTGAGGATCATCGCGCCGCCGATCAGCAGCAGCGCGTCGTTGCCCATGGTGTCGGCGAGCGCCGGGTCGATCTGGATGACCGAGCCGTCGACGACCTGGGCGATCCGGGCGTACGAGACGGAGCCCGCGTACCCGTAGAGCAGGGCGATCCCGAAGAGCAGGAACGCCGAGGAGAACGCGCCGAGCAGGAAGTACTTCACCGCGGCCTCCTGCGACATCAGCCGCTTGCGGCGGGCGACGGCGCAGAGCAGGTAGAGCGGGAGGGAGAAGACCTCCAGGGCCACGAAGAGCGTCAGCAGGTCGTTGGCCGCCGGGAAGACCAGCATGCCGGCCACCGAGAACAGCACCAGCGGGAAGACCTCGGTGGTGGTGAACCCGGCCTTGACCGCGGCCTTCTCGCTGTCGCTGCCGGGGACCGAGGCGGCCTGGGCGGCGAAGGAGTCGACCCGGTTGCCGTGCGAGGCGGGGTCGAGCCTGCGCTCGGCGAAGGTGAAGACGGCGACCAGGGAGGTCAGCAGGATGGTGCCCTGCAGGAAGAGCGTCGGCCCGTCGATCGCGACGGCGCCCATCGCGGCGATGTGCGCCTTCGTCGTCGCGTAACCGCTGGCCGCCAGGCCGACCACCGCGGCGAACGCGGCGGCCAGCGCGACGACGGTGAGGAAGACCTGCGTGTAGTAACGGGCCCGGCGCGGCACGAAGGCCTCGACGAGTACGCCCACGACGGCGACACCGATCACAATGAGGACCGGCATCAGCTGGGTGTACTCGATGACCGGCGCCTTGAACCTCTCGACGGGGGCGGCCGATGTCACCCCGCCCGCCGTCGTCCACAAGCTGTGGACAGCTGTTGCGCTCACTTGGCGGCCTCCACCTCAGGCTGGGGGTCCTTCTTCTGGACGTCCGACATGGTGTGCTGCACCGCCGGGTTGACGATCTCGGTCAGCGGTTTCGGATAGACGCCCAGGAAGAGCAGCAGCCCGATCAGCGGCACCACCACCGCCAGCTCCCGGACCTTCAGGTCCGCCATGCCCTGGACCTCGGCCTTCACCGGGCCCGTCATCGTCCGCTGGTAGAGGACGAGGACGTAGAGCGCGGCGAGCACGATGCCGGTCGTGGCGACGATGCCCGCCGCCGGGTAGGCGCTGAACGCGCCGACCAGGACCAGGAACTCGCTGACGAACGGGGCGAGTCCGGGCAGCGACAGGGTGGCCAGGCCGCCGATCAGGAAGGTGCCGGCCAGGATCGGCGCCACCTTCTGGACCCCGCCGTAGTCGGCGATGAGCCGGGAGCCGCGCCGGGTGATCAGGAAGCCCGCCACCAGCATCAGCGCGGCGGTCGAGATGCCGTGGTTGACCATGTAGAGCGTGGCGCCGGACTGGCCCTGGCTGGTCATCGCGAAGATGCCCAGAATGATGAAGCCGAAGTGCGAGATCGAGGCGTAGGCGATCAGGCGCTTGATGTCGCGCTGGCCGACGGCGAGCAGCGCCCCGTAGACGATGCTGATCAGCGCCAGGACGACGATCACCGGCGTCGCCCACTTGCTGGCCTCCGGGAAGAGCTGGAGGCAGAAGCGGAGCATCGCGAAGGTGCCGACCTTGTCGACGACCGCGGTGATCAGGACGGCGACCGGGGAGGTCGCCTCGCCCATCGCGTTGGGCAGCCAGGTGTGCAGCGGCCACAGCGGGGCCTTCACCGCGAAGGCGAAGAAGAACCCGAGGAAGAGCCAGCGCTCGGTGCTCGTCGCCATGGAGAGCGAGCCGTTGGCACGGGCCTCGGCGATCTCGGAGAGCGAGAACGTCCCCGCGACGACGTAGAGGCCGATCACGGCGGCCAGCATGATGAGCCCGCCGACCAGGTTGTAGAGGAGGAACTTGACCGCCGCGTACGAGCGTTGCGCCGCCGCGTTCTCGTCGCTCCCGGCGTGTGCCCGGTCCCCGAAGCCGCCGATCAGGAAGTACATCGGGATGAGCATGGCTTCGAAGAGGATGTAGAAGAGGAAGACGTCGGTGGCCTCGAAGGAGAGGATCACCATCGCCTCGACCATCAGGATCAGGGCGAAGAAGCCCTGGGTCGGGCGCCAGCGGGACGACGGCTTCGTCTCCAGGGGGTCGGCGTCGTGCCAGCCGGCCAGGATGACGAAGGGGATCAGCAGGGCGGTGAGCGCCATGAGCGCCACACCGATGCCGTCCACGCCCAGCTCGTAGCGGACGCCGAAGTCCTTGATCCAGGCATGCGATTCGATGAGCTGGTAGCGCTCGCCGCCGGGCTCGAAGCGGGCGAGCGCGAGACCCGCCAGGACGAGCGTGGCCAGCGCGAAGACCAGCGCCGTCCATTTCGCGGCGGTGCGTTTGGCGGCCGGGACGGCGGCGGTGGCGACCGCGCCGATCGCCGGGAGCGCCGCGGTCGCCGTCAGGAGGGGAAAGGACATGTGATCAGACCGCCCTCATCAGCAGGGTCGCGGCGATGACGACCGCCGTACCGCCGAACATCGAGACCGCGTAGGTGCGGGCGTAGCCGTTCTGCAGTTTGCGCAGCCGGCCGGAGAGGCCGCCCATCGAGGCCGCCGTGCCGTTGACGACGCCGTCGACCAGGGTGTGGTCGACGTAGACCAGGGAGCGGGTGAGGTGCTCGCCGCCACGGACCAGGACCACGTGGTTGAAGTCGTCCTGGAGGAGGTCGCGGCGGGCGGCCCGGGTGAGCAGCGAGCCGCGCGGGGCGGTGACCGGCACGGGCTTGCGTCCGTACATCGCCCAGGCGAGGGCGACGCCGACGACGAGGACCACCATGGTGGCGGCGGTGACCGTCGTGGCGCTGACGGGCGCGTTCCCGTGGCTGTGCTGGGTGACCGGCTCCAGCCAGTTCAGGAAGCGGTCGCCGATGGAGAACAGCCCACCGGCGAAGACCGAGCCGAAGGCGAGGACGATCATGGGGATGGTCATCGACTTCGGGGACTCGTGCGGGTGCGGCTCGTTGCCGTCCGCGTCGGGCTGCCAGCGCTTCTCGCCGAAGAACGTCATCAGCATCACGCGCGTCATGTAGAACGCGGTGATCGCGGCGCCCAGCAGGGCCACCGAGCCGAGGATCCAGCCCTCGGTGCCGCCCTTGGCGAAGGCCGCCTCGATGATCTTGTCCTTGGAGAAGAAGCCGGACAGGCCGGGGAAGCCGATGATCGCCAGATAGCCGAGGCCGAAGGTGATGAAAGTGACCGGCATGTACTTCCGCAGGCCGCCGAACTTCCGCATGTCGACCTCGTCGTTCATGCCGTGCATGACCGAACCGGCGCCGAGGAAGAGCCCGGCCTTGAAGAAGCCGTGCGTCACCAGGTGCATGATCGCGAAGACGTAGCCGATCGGGCCGAGACCGGCGGCCAGGATCATGTAGCCGATCTGGGACATCGTCGAACCGGCGAGGGCCTTCTTGATGTCGTCCTTCGCGCAACCGACGATCGCCCCGAAGAGCAGGGTGACCGCGCCGACGATCACGACGACCAGCTGGGCGTCCGGCGCCTGGTTGAAGATCGCGCCGGAGCGGACGATGAGGTAGACGCCCGCGGTCACCATGGTCGCGGCGTGGATGAGGGCCGAGACCGGGGTCGGGCCCTCCATCGCGTCACCGAGCCAGGACTGCAGCGGCACCTGGGCCGACTTGCCGCAGGCCGCCAGGAGCAGCATCAGGCCGATCGCCGTCAGCTTGCCCTCGCCCGTCTCCCCGGTCGCTTCGAGGACCGGGCCGAAGGCGAAGGTGCCGAAGGTGGTGAACATCAGCATGATCGCGATCGACAGGCCCATGTCGCCGACCCGGTTGACCAGGAACGCCTTCTTGGCGGCCGTGGCCGCGCTGGGCTTGTGCTGCCAGAAGCCGATGAGCAGGTACGACGCCAGACCGACGCCCTCCCACCCGGCGTACAGCAGCAGGTAGTTGTCGGCGAGGACCAGGAGCAGCATCGCCGCGAGGAACAGATTCAGATAGGCGAAGAAGCGACGGCGGCGTTCGTCGTGCTCCATGTAGCCGATCGAGTAGATGTGGATCAGGGTGCCCACACCGGTGATCAGCAGGACGAACGTCATCGACAGCTGGTCGAGCTGGAAGGCCACGTCGGCCTGGAAGCCCTCGACCGGGACCCAGCTGAACAGCTTCTGGTGCAGCGCCCGGTCCTCCGCGCCCTTCCCCAGCATGTCGAGGAAGAGCACGGCACCGATGACGAAGGACGCGGCGGCGAGCAGGGTGCCGAGCCAGTGCCCGGTACGGTCCAGCCGTCGGCCGCCGCAGAGCAGGACCGCCGCTCCGAGCAGGGGCGCCGCCACGAGCAGCGCGATCAGGTTCTCCACGATTCAACGTCCCCTTACAGCTTCATCAGGCCGGCGTCGTCGACCGAGGCCGAGTGGCGGGAACGGAACACCGACACGATGATCGCGAGCCCGACCACGACCTCCGCGGCGGCGACGACCATCGTGAAGAAGGCGATGATCTGGCCGTCGAGATTGCCGTGCATCCGGGAGAAGGTCACGAGCGCCAGGTTGCAGGCGTTGAGCATCAGCTCCACGCACATGAACAGCACGATCGCGTTCCGCCTGATCAGCACCCCGGCCGCGCCGATGGTGAACAACAGGGCAGCGAGATAGAGGTAGTTGACCGGGTTCACTTGGCGACCTCCTCTTCTTCGTTGTCACGGCCGAGCCGCTCCTCGGAGCGCTGCTCGAGCGCCCTGAGCCGGTCCAGCGATTCGTGCGACACGTCGCGGATCTGGCCGCGGTCGCGCAGGGTCCCCATGACGGTGAGCTCGGCGGGTGTGCCGTCCGGGAGCAGACCGGGGATGTCCACCGCGTTGTGCCGGGCGTAGACGCCGGGGGCGGGCAGCGGCGGGAGCTGTGCACCGCGGACCCGGGCCTCGGACATCTCGCGCTGGGTCTTCGCCCGCTCGGTGCGCTCCCGGTGGGTGAGCACCATCGCGCCGATCGTCGCCGTGATCAGCAGGGCGCCGGTGATCTCGAAGGCGAAGACGTACTTGGTGAAGATGAGGCTGGCGAGCCCCTCGACGTTCCCGCCGTGCTCGGTGTTGGCGGTGGCGAGCCCGTTGAAACTGTTCAGCGAGGCGTTCCCGATGCCCGCGATCAGCAGGACCCCGAAGCCGAGCCCGCAGCCCGCGGCCAGCCAGCGCTGGCCCTTCAGGGTCTCCTTCAGCGAGTCGGCGGCGGTGACACCGACCAGCATGACCACGAAGAGGAACAGCATCATGATCGCGCCGGTGTAGACGACGATCTGGACGATGCCCAGGAAGTACGCGCCGTTGGCGAGGTAGAACACCGCCAGGACGATCATGGTCCCGGCGAGGCTCAGCGCGCTGTGCACGGCCTTCTTCATCAGTACGGTGGACAGCGCGCCGAGCACGGCGACGACGCCGAGCAACCAGAACTGGACGGCCTCGCCGGTCGAGGTCTGGGAGGCCGCTGCGGCCAGGGCGGTCATGCGCCCACCTCCTGCGCCGAGCCGTTGTTCCCGCGGTGGGCGTCGCCGTCCGGCTTCTCGCCCTTGGAGACGGCGACCTGACGCTCCGTACCGGGGGCGGCCTCGGTGACCAGGCCCCGGTAGTAGTCCTGCTCGTCCATCCCCGGGAAGATCGCGTGCGGGGTGTCGACCATGCCCTCCTCCAGGCCCGCGAGCAGCTCGTCCTTGGTGTAGATGAGGCTCTCGCGGGTGGTGTTGGCGAGCTCGAACTGATTGGTCATCGTCAGCGCCCGGGTCGGGCAGGCCTCGATGCACAGTCCGCACAGGATGCAGCGCGCGTAGTTGATCTGGTAGACGCGGCCGTAGCGCTCACCCGGGGAGTAGCGCTCCTCGTCGGTGTTGTCCGCGCCCTCGACATAGATCGCGTCGGCCGGGCAGGCCCAGGCGCACAGCTCGCAGCCGACGCACTTCTCCAGCCCGTCCGGGTGGCGGTTGAGCTGGTGCCGGCCGTGGAAGCGCGGCGCCGTCACCTTCGGCGTTTCCGGATACTGCTCGGTCAGCCGCTTCTTGAACATGGCCTTGAAGGTCACGCCGAAACCGGCGACGGGGTTCAGGAACTTCTCCCCCGAGGATCCCGGGGATCCCGCGGCCCCCTCGGACCCCGAGGCCCCCGAGGACTTGGGTGACTCAGACACCGTCGGCCTCCTTTCCGTCACTCGCGTTTCCGTCACTCTGAGTATCCGGCCCGCCACTGACAACGAGCTCCCGTTCGCCCCGTCGCCTGCGGCGCGGTACCGGCGGCAGGGTCTGTCCGGGCAGCGGCGGCACCGGGAATCCGCCCGCCATCGGGTCGAAGGCCGGCTCCGGCCCGGCGTCCGCCTCGGCGGCCCGGTCCTTCTTGTCGCGGAAGATGTCGGCGACGAAGGAGATCAGCAGGATCGCGATCACCGCCCCGGCCACGTACAGCACGATCTTCGAGAAGTCGTAGCCCTCGTTGCGCAGCGCGCGCACGGTGGCGACCAGCATCAGCCAGACCACCGAGACCGGGATCAGGACCTTCCAGCCGAGCTTCATCAGCTGGTCGTAGCGGACGCGGGGCAGCGTGCCGCGCAGCCAGATGAAGAAGAACAGCAGCAGCTGGACCTTGATGACGAACCAGAGCATCGGCCACCAGCCGTGGTTCGCGCCCTCCCAGAAGGTGCTGATCGGGTACGGGGCCCGCCAGCCGCCCAGGAACAGGGTCGTGGAGACTGCGGAGACGGTGACCATGTTGACGTACTCGGCGAGCATGAACATCGCGAACTTGATGGACGAGTACTCGGTGTTGAAGCCGCCGACCAGGTCGCCCTCGGACTCCGGCATGTCGAACGGGGCGCGGTTGGTCTCGCCGACCATCGTGACGATGTAGATGAGGAACGAGACCGGCAGCAGGACGATGAACCACCGGTCCTGCTGCGCCTCCACGATCTTCGAGGTCGACATGGACCCGGAGTAGAGGAAGACCGAGGCGAACGCGGCGCCCATCGCGATCTCGTAGCTGATCATCTGCGCGCAGGAGCGCAGACCGCCCAGGAGCGGGTACGTCGATCCGGACGACCAGCCGGCCAGCACGATGCCGTAGATCCCGACCGAGGCGACCGCGAGGATGTAGAGCATCGCGATCGGCAGGTCGGTCAGCTGCATCGTGGTGCGGTGCCCGAAGATCGAGACCTCGTTGCCGGACGGGCCGAAGGGGATGACGGCGATCGCCATGAACGCCGGGATGGCGGCGACGATCGGCGCGAGGACGTAGACCACCTTGTCCGCGCGCTTGACGATCACGTCCTCCTTCAGCATCAGCTTGATGCCGTCGGCGAGCGACTGGAGCATGCCCCAGGGACCGTGCCGGTTGGGGCCGATGCGCAGCTGCATCCAGGCGACGACCTTGCGCTCCCACACGATCGAGAAGAGCACGGTCACCATTAGGAACGCGAAGCAGAACACCGCCTTGATGACGACGAGCCACCACGGGTCGGTGCCGAACATCGACAGGTCCTCGGCGGCGAGCACGGCGCTGTGCGGTGCCGCGGCCAGTTGCGCGAAGGCGCTCACGCCCCCACCTCCGGTGTGACGTCGGGGGTCCCCGGCGCGGCGGGGCCGATCCGGACCAGTCCGCCGGGCCGGGCGCCGGTGTCGGCCGGCACGCCCCGGCCGACGGAGTTCAGCGGCACCCAGACCACCCGGTCCGGCATGTCGGTGACCTGCAACGGGAAGGTGACGCTGCCCGCCGGGCCGGTGACGGCCAGCAGGTCGCCGTCCTTCACACCGGTCTCGGCGGCGGTGGCCGGGGAGAGCCGGGCGACCGCGGCGTGCCGCGTACCGGCCAGCGCCTCGTCGCCCTCCTGGAGCCGCCCCTGGTCGAGCAGCATCCGGTGGCCCGCGAGGACGGCCTCGCCGTCGCCGGGACGGGGCAGCGGACGCGCCGGCTCGTCCGGCTCGGTGCCGTGCGCCCCGGTCCAGCCGCCGAACCGGTCCAGCTCACGGCGTACGGACTTCAGGTCCGGCAGCGCGAAGCGGGCGGCGGCCGCCACGTTCCCGGTACGGACCATGGCGTCGGCCAGCATGTGCAGCACCCGGGCGTCGGCCGGGGCGAGCGTACGGGTCATCTGCTCGGGCTTCAGCGCGGCATCGAACATCCGCACCCGGCCCTCCCAGTTGAGGAACGTGCCGGGCTTCTCGGCCACCGCGGCGACCGGGAGCACCACGTCGGCGCGCTCGGTGACCTCGCTCGGCCGCAGCTCCAGCGAGACCAGGAAGCCGACCTGGTCCAGGGCCTCCAGGGCCCGGGCCGGGTCCGGCAGGTCCGCGGTCCCGACGCCGGCGACGAGCAGCGCGGCCAGCTCGCCGGTGGCGGCGGCCTCGATGATCTGGCCGGTGTCGCGGCCGAAGCGGGAGGGGAGTTCGCCGACGCCCCACACGGACGCCACCTCGCCCCGGGCCCGCGGGTCGGTCGCCGGACGGCCGCCGGGCAGCAGCGACGGGAGCGCGCCCGCCTCCACCGCACCGCGTTCCCCGGCCCGGCGCGGGATCCACACCAGCGCCGCCCCGGTCGCGGTGGCCGTCCGCAGCGCGGCGGTGAACCCGCCGGGCACCCCGGCCAGCCGTTCGCCGACCACGATCACGGAACCCTCGGCGTGCAGCGCCTCGGCGGCCGCCGTGCCCTCGCCGTCGAGCCCGACGCCGCCCGCGATGGCGTCCAGCCACTCGGTCTCGGTGCCGGGGGCGGCGGGCAGCAGCGTGCCGCCCGCCTTGGTGAGGCCGCGGGTGGCGTGCGAGGCGATCGCGTACGTGCGCTGCTTGTGCTTGCGGTGGGCCTTGCGTAGCCGCAGGAAGACGCCGGGCGCCTCCTCCTCGGACTCGAAGCCGACCAGCAGCACCGTCGGCGCCTGCTCCAGCGAGGTGTACGTGACGCCCGTGTTGTCGAGGTCCCGGCCGCGGCCGGCGACCCGGGCGGCCAGGAAGTCGGCCTCCTCGCCGCTGTGCACGCGGGCCCGGAAGTCGATGTCGTTGGTGTCCAGCGCGACCCGGGCGAACTTGCTGTACGCGTAGGCGTCCTCGACGGTCAGCCGGCCGCCGGTGAGCACGCCCGTCCGGCCGCGCGCGGCGGCCAGTCCGGCGGCGGCGGCGGCCAGTGCCTCGGGCCAGCTCGCCGGTTCCAGGACGCCCTCGGCGTTGCGGACCAGCGGGGTGGTGAGCCGGTCGCGCTGCTGGGCGTAGCGGAAGCCGAAGCGGCCCTTGTCGCAGAGCCACTCCTCGTTGACCTCGGGGTCGTTGGCGGCGAGCCGCCGCATGACCTTGCCGCGCCGGTGGTCGGTGCGGGTGGCGCAGCCGCCCGCGCAGTGCTCGCAGACCGAGGGCGAGGACACCAGGTCGAAGGGGCGGGAGCGGAATCGGTACGCCGCCGAGGTCAGTGCCCCGACCGGGCAGATCTGGATGGTGTTCCCGGAGAAGTACGACTCGAAGGGGTCGCCCTCGCCGGTGCCGACCTGCTGGAGCGCGCCGCGCTCGATCAGCTCGATCATCGGGTCGCCCGCCACCTGGTTGGAGAACCGGGTGCAGCGCGCGCAGAGCACGCACCGCTCGCGGTCCAGCAGCACCTGGGTGGAGATCGGGACGGGCTTCTCGTACGTCCGCTTCTTCCCCTCGAAGCGGGAGTCGGCCTCGCCGTGCGACATCGCCTGGTTCTGCAGCGGGCACTCGCCGCCCTTGTCGCAGACCGGGCAGTCCAGCGGGTGGTTGATGAGCAGCAGCTCCATCACACCCTTCTGGGCCTTGTCGGCGACGGGCGAGGTGAGCTGCGACTTGACCACCATGCCCTCGGTGCAGGTGATGGTGCAGGACGCCATCGGCTTGCGCTGGCCCTCGACCTCGACGATGCACTGGCGGCAGGCGCCGGCCGGGTCGAGGAGCGGGTGGTCGCAGAAGCGCGGGATCTCGATGCCGAGGAGTTCGGCGGCCCGGATGACCAGGGTGCCCTTGGGCACGCTGATCTCGATGCCGTCGATGGTCAGCGTGACGAGGTCCTCGGGCGGGATCGCCGCCTCGCCGCCCCCGGAGGGCGCACTCGTGGTGACTGTCATGCGTTCACCCCCTGGTGAGCGTTCTTGTCGTCGGCCCAGACGGTCGACCTGGCGGGATCGAAGGGGCAGCCCTTGCCCGTGATGTGCTGCTCGTACTCCTCGCGGAAGTACTTCAGCGAGGAGAAGATCGGCGAGGCGGCACCGTCGCCGAGGGCGCAGAACGACTTGCCGTTGATGTTGTCGGCGATGTCGCCCAGCTTGTCGAGGTCGGACATCCGGCCCTTGCCGGCCTCGATGTCGCGGAGCAACTGGACCAGCCAGTAGGTGCCTTCGCGGCAGGGTGTGCACTTGCCGCAGGACTCGTGGGCGTAGAACTCGGTCCAGCGGGTGACGGCGCGCACGACGCAGGTGGTCTCGTCGAAGCACTGGAGCGCCTTGGTGCCGAGCATGGAACCGGCGGCGCCGACGCCTTCGTAGTCGAGCGGTACGTCGAGGTGTTCGTCGGTGAACATCGGGGTGGACGAGCCGCCCGGGGTCCAGAACTTCAGCCGGTGGCCGGGGCGCATGCCGCCGCTCATGTCGAGCAGCTGGCGCAGCGTGATGCCGAGCGGCGCCTCGTACTGGCCGGGGCTCGCGACGTGCCCGCTGAGCGAGTACAGGGTGAAGCCGGGGGACTTCTCGCTGCCCATCGACCTGAACCAGTCCTTGCCGCGGTTCAGGATCGCGGGAACCGAAGCGATGGACTCGACGTTGTTCACCACGGTGGGGCAGGCGTACAGGCCTTCGACGGCGGGGAAGGGGGGCCGCAGCCGGGGCTGGCCGCGTCGCCCTTCGAGCGAGTCGAGCAGTGCGGTCTCCTCACCGCAGATGTACGCGCCGGCGCCCGCGTGCACGGTGAGTTCCAGGTCGAGCCCGGAGCCCAGGACGTCCTTGCCGAGGTAGCCGGCCGCGTACGCCTCGCGCACGGCCTCGTGGAGCCTGCGCAGTACGGGGACGACCTCGCCGCGCAGGTAGATGAAGGCGTGCGAGGAGCGGATCGCGTAGCAGGCGATCACGATGCCCTCGATGAGGCTGTGCGGGTTGGCGAAGAGGAGCGGGATGTCCTTGCAGGTGCCCGGCTCCGATTCGTCGGCGTTGACCACCAGGTAGTGGGGTTTGCCGTCGCCCTGGGGGATGAACTGCCACTTCATCCCGGTGGGGAAGCCCGCGCCGCCGCGGCCGCGCAGGCCGGAGTCCTTGACGTAGGCGATGAGGTCGTCCGGCGTCATGGCGAGGGCCTTGCGCAGTCCCTCGTATCCGTCGTGGCGCCGGTAGGTCTCCAGCGTCCAGGACTCCGGTGCGTCCCAGAAGGCGGAGAGGACGGGGGCGAGGATTTTCTCCGGGCTGTCCCCGTTGCCGCTTCCGTTGTCGTCGAGCTCGGTCGTCAACGTCATCACTCCCCCTCCTCGGCAGTCCGGCGTTCGCCGCGCGGGGCGACGACGCGCGGGTGCGGCTCCTCGCCCTTGGCGAGCCGGAGGCCGACCAGCGAGGCGGGGCCCGCGCCGCCGGTGGCCTCGACGGCGCCGGGGCGCTCGTCGGGGAAACCGGCCAGGATGCGGGCGGTCTCCTTGTACGAGCAGATCGGGGCGCCGCGGGTGGGTTCGACGGTGCGCCCGGCGATGAGGTCGTCGACCAGGCCGGTCGCGCTCTCGGGCGTCTGGTTGTCGAAGAACTCCCAGTTGACCATCACCACGGGGGCGAAGTCGCAGGCGGCGTTGCACTCGATGTGTTCGAGGGTGATCTTCCCGTCGACCGTGGTCATGTCCGTACCGTCGTTGCCGACGCCGAGGTGTTCCTGGAGCCGCTCGAAGATGGCGTCGCCGCCCATCACCGCGCACAGCGTGTTGGTGCAGACGCCGACCTGGTAGTCGCCGCCGGGGCGGCGCCGGTACATCGTGTAGAAGGTGGCGACGGCGGTGACCTCGGCGGTGGTGAGGCCGAGCACGTCGGCGCAGAACGCCATGCCCGTACGGGAGACGTAGCCCTCCTCGGACTGCACCAGGTGGAGCAGGGGCAGCAGGGCGGAGCGGCTGTCGGGGTAGCGGGCGATCACCTCCTTCGCGTCCGCTTCGAGCCTGGCGCGCACCTCGGCCGGGTAGGCGGGGGCGGGGAGCTGCGGCATCCCCAGACTGACTTCCTTGGGTGCTTCGGTCACCGGTCGACGCCTCCCATCACGGGGTCGATGGACGCGACGGCGACGATGACGTCGGCGACCTGGCCGCCCTCGCACATCGCCGCCATGGCCTGGAGGTTGGTGAAGGACGGGTCGCGGAAGTGGACCCGGTAGGGGCGGGTGCCGCCGTCCGAGACGACGTGCACGCCGAGCTCGCCCTTGGGCGATTCGACGGCGGTGTACGCCTGCCCGGCCGGGACGCGGAAGCCCTCGGTCACCAGCTTGAAGTGGTGGATCAGGGCCTCCATGGAGGTGCCCATGATCTTCTTGATGTGGTCGAGCGAGTTGCCCAGTCCGTCCGGTCCGAGCGCGAGCTGGGCGGGCCAGGCGATCTTCTTGTCGGCGACCATCACCGGTCCGGGGGCGAGCCGGTCGATGCACTGCTCGACGATCCGCAGCGACTGGCGCATCTCCTCCAGGCGGATGAGGAAGCGGCCGTAGGCGTCGCAGCTGTCGGCGGTCGGGACGTCGAAGTCGTAGGTCTCGTACCCGCAGTAGGGGTCGGTCTTGCGCAGGTCGTGCGGGAGTCCGGCGGAGCGCAGGATCGGGCCGGTGGCGCCGAGCGCCATGCAGCCGGTCAGGTCGAGGTAGCCGACGTCCTGCATGCGGGCCTTGAAGATGGGGTTGCCGGTGGCGAGCTTGTCGTACTCCGGCAGGTTCTTCTTCATGGTCTTCACGAACTCGCGCAGCTGGTCGATCGCGCCGGGCGGCAGGTCCTGGGCGAGTCCGCCGGGGCGGACGAACGCATGGTTCATGCGCAGGCCGGTGATCAGCTCGAAGAGGTCGAGAACCAGTTCACGATCGCGGAAGCCGTAGATCATGATCGTGGTGGCGCCGAGCTCCATGCCGCCGGTGGCGATGCACACCAGGTGCGAGGAGAGCCGGTTGAGCTCCATCAGCAGGACGCGCAGGACGGTGGCCCGGTCGGGGATCTGGTCCTCGATGCCGAGGAGCTTCTCCACGCCGAGGCAGTACGCCGTCTCGTTGAAGAACGGCGTCAGGTAGTCCATGCGCGTGACGAAGGTGGTGCCCTGGGTCCAGTTCCGGTATTCGAGGTTCTTCTCGATGCCGGTGTGGAGGTAGCCGATGCCGCAGCGGGCCTCGGTGACGGTCTCGCCGTCGATCTCCAGGATCAGCCGTAGCACGCCGTGCGTGGAGGGGTGCTGGGGGCCCATGTTGACGATGATGCGTTCGTCGTCGGACTTGACCGCGGATTCGACGACCTCGTCCCAGTCGCCGCCGGTGACTGTATATACAGTCCCCTCGGTCGTGGCCCGGGGCGTTGCGTGGGGAGTAGACATCAGGAGTACGACCTCCGCTGGTCCGGAGCCGGGATCTGGGCGCCCTTGTACTCGACGGCGATGCCGCCGAGCGGGTAGTCCTTGCGCTGCGGGAAGCCCTGCCAGTCGTCCGGCATCATGATCCGGGTGAGGGCGGGGTGCCCGTCGAAGACCAGTCCGAAGAAGTCGTAGGCCTCGCGCTCGTGCCAGTCGTTGGTCGGGTAGACCTCGACGAGGGACGGGAGGTGCGGGTCCTCGTCCGGGACCGACACCTCCAGGCGGATCAGCCGCCCGTGCGTCAGCGAGCGCAGGTGGTAGACGGCGTGCAGCTCGCGGCCCTTGTCGCCGGGGAAGTGGACGCCGCTCACCCCCGTGCAGAGCTCGAAGCGCAGCGCGGGATCGTCGCGCAGGGTCCGGGCGACCCGGGCCAGGTGTTCGCGGGCGATGTGGAAGGTGAGCTCGCCCCGGTCGACGACGGTCTTCTCGATGGCGTTCTCCGGGAGGAGGTCCTGCTCCTCCAGGGCGCCTTCGAGCTCGTCGGCGACCTCGTCGAACCAGCCGCCGTACGGGCGGGAGGCGGCGCCGGGCAGGGCCACGGTGCGGACGAGGCCGCCGTAGCCGGAGGTGTCGCCGCCGTTGCCGGCGCCGAACATGCCCTTGCGTACGCCGATGACCTCGCCGGTGTCCGAGCGGGGCACGGGCACGCCGCTCCGGTTCTGCTCGTCCTGGTTACGGCTCTCGCTCACCGCAGCAGCCCCTTCATCTCGATCAGGGGCAGTGCCTTGAGCGCGGCGTCCTCCGCCTCGCGGGCGGCCTCCTGTGCGTTGACCCCGAGCTTGGAGCCCTGGATCTTCTGGTGGAGCTTGAGGATCGCGTCCATCAGCATCTCGGGCCGGGGCGGACAGCCCGGCAAATAGATGTCAACCGGAACAATATGATCAACACCCTGCACAATGGCGTAATTGTTGAACATTCCGCCCGATGATGCGCAAACACCCATCGAGATAACCCACTTGGGGTTGGGCATCTGGTCGTAAACCTGCCGCAGGACGGGAGCCATCTTCTGGCTGACCCGCCCTGCCACGATCATCAGATCCGCCTGCCGCGGCGATCCGCGGAAGACCTCCATCCCGAAACGGGCCAGGTCGTACCGCCCGGCCCCGGTCGTCATCATCTCGATGGCGCAACAGGCGAGGCCGAAGGTGGCGGGGAAGACGGAGGACTTCCGCACCCAGCCGGCGGCCTGTTCGACAGTGGTCAGCACGAAGCCGCTGGGCAGCTTCTCTTCGAGTCCCATGGTGTGCTCCTCAGCCCCTCAGTCCCATTCCAGGCCGCCGCGACGCCACACGTAGGCGTAGGCGACGAAGACGGTGAGCACGAAGAGCAGCATCTCCACGAGCCCGAAGATCCCCAGGGCGTCGAAGGAGACGGCCCAGGGATAGAGGAAGACGATCTCGATGTCGAAGACGATGAAGAGCATCGCCGTCAGGTAGTACTTGATGGGAAAGCGGCCGCCTCCGGCCGGAGTGGGGGTCGGTTCGATCCCGCACTCGTACGCTTCGAGCTTTGCCCGGTTGTACCGCTTGGGGCCGATAAGCGTGGCCATGACCACGGAGAAGATCGCAAACCCTGCCCCGAGGGCGCCGAGCACGAGGATGGGCGCGTAGGCATTCACGCTCCTCGCTCCTTCCAGTCGTCCTTGACCGTTGGACCGCATCGGGCGACCGGCTCACCGCCTCACCAAGATCGTGCTCATGTGAGGCAGTTCACAAGCCCGACTGCCCCGCATCCTATGCCCGCGATCCTGTGATCTGCGACACGGGGTACGACAACGCCTTTGTGATCTCCACCACCTGACGAAGGATCATGAAGTCGGATGAGCGGTGATCTTCACACGCGAAGCGGCCGAGTGATCACGAGACGTGACATCCGAGGGTGTTACCGCTGGTCAAACGGGTGTCGCCCTATCAAGGAATGGCACTACCAAGCAAATTGGCGATGGACGCCACAGGGTGATAGAGGCCCCCGGCACTCCCGATCACCCGCCACTCCCCGCCCCCGCTCCGGCATCGATGCCCGCACCGCCGGATCCCGTTCACGCGAAACGACCCGGGAAGCGAAGCGGGCGTATGCGCACACTTACGCTCTTACGGATGAACGGAGCATCTCGCCAGATCGGACGCCATTTTGGACGCATGGCGCATAACCGCCCCTCGCGCACCGATCGCACTGTGACCTGCATCACGTCGAATGAACCCCGCCGAAAGCGGGCTTGGCCATCAGTGTGAGCGGATGGTAAGTGGCGGGCAATTCGGACGTATTACCGAAAGCCCGTGATCACAGCGGTGATCGGGCGTGCCCGTTTTGCCCGTTAGGGCGTCAATAAGGCCCCTCGGAAAGCGGATTCACAGATTCCGAACGTAACTGTGTCGCAACACACGTTTCTTGATGGGAGGCCGGGGGCCCTGATAGCGCTAGTACTCATGTCCCACACCGCTCACATACCCAGCCACCGGAAGCCCCGCCGGAACGCCCCGAAGACGGCGCTGCGTGCCGGAGTCGCCGGTGGCGTCCTCAGCACCATCGCCGTGGCGGGCACCGCCGGTTCGGCCCAGGCCGAGCCGGTGACCCGGACCATCGAGATGCCCACCCTGACCTCCGGGGTCTCCACCGCCGTCGCGGCGTCGGCCGAGGCCACCCAGCAGGTCGCCCTGGACCTGCAGACGCAGGCCCAGGAGGACGCCGCGGCGACCACCGCCGCGAAGGCCGCCAAGAAGGCCAAGGCCGAGGCGGTCCGCAAGGCCGAGGCCAAGAAGAAGGCGGAGGCCGCCGCCAAGGCGAAGGCCGAGGCCGCCGAGCGTGCCTCCCGCACCGCCGAGCGCACGACGCTCAGCGCGTCCGCAGGCTCCACGGGCGTCACCTCCGTCTCGTCGAACGCGACCGGCTCCGCCGCGTCCGTCATCGCCTTCGTCAAGGCCCAGGTCGGCGACGCCTATGTGCCCGGTGGCACCGGCCCCAACTCGTGGGACTGCTCCGGCCTGGTCCAGGCCGCGTTCCGCTCGGTCAGCATCGACCTGCCGCGCGTCTCGCAGGCCCAGTCCACCGTGGGCACCCAGGTCTCGCTGAGCAACCTCCAGCCGGGCGACATCCTGTACTGGGGCAGCGCGGGCAGCGCGTACCACGTCGGGGTCTACGTGGGCGGCGGCCAGTTCGTCGGTGCGCAGAACTCCAGCACCGGTGTGGTGCAGCGCCCGCTCTCCTACGACCCGCCGTCGGGCGCGGTCCGCGTTCTCTGATTCACGAGCGCACCGGTCGCACCGGCGCGCGGACACGTCGCCGAAGGGCCGCCGCTCCCCCGCTCGGGAACGACGGCCCTTCGCCGTGCCCGGCCGGCACCGGGCCCGTGGTGGCCCATGGTGGGGACAGCCCCACCATGGGCTCGGTGCTGGCCCCCCGGACTATTCGGGGGGCCGCTTTACTGCCTGTGTCAAGGGCTGACAGCACGATGAATACATGCAGTCGACGCCCGCTCCTTCGCCCGGTCGTGCCCGCGATCCCTTCATAGACATCATCAGAGCCCTGTGCGTGCTGGCGGTGATTTCCCAGCATTGGCTCATGCCGGTACTGGCCTATGAGAACGGCCGGCTGAGCACCGGTAACGCACTGGCCAGCCCCGGCTGGTGGATCGTCACCTGGCTGACGCAGGTCATGCCGATGGTCTTCTTCGCCGGTGGCGCGGCGAACTTCTACTCGTTCCGCTCGGTGACCTCCGTGCCGGAGTGGCTCCGGAGCAGAATCGCGCGCCTTCTCGTGCCGGTCGTACCACTGGCCGCCGTCTGGCTGCTGCTGCCCCATCTGCTGATCGGCGCGGGCGTGCCCCGGCAGCCGGTGCTGCTGGCGGGCAAGATCGCGGGGCAGCTGCTCTGGTTCCTCGCGGTCTACGTGCTGGTCGTCGCGGTCACCCCGCTGATGTTCCGGTGGTACCGCCGGCACGGCTGGCGGGTGCTCGGGGTCCTCGCCGCGTGCGCCCTGGCCGTCGACGTGCTGCGGTTCCAGGTGGACCCGGCGATCGGCTTCGTGAACGCCCTGTTCGTCTGGCTGGCCGCCCACCAGCTCGGCTTCCACTACGCCGACGGCGGCCTGCGCGTGCTCCGCGGCCGGACGGCCGCCGCCCTGGCCGCCGCCGGTTTCGGTCTGACCGCCGCCGCGGTCTTCCTCGGCCCCTATCCGGCGTCCATGATCGGAATGCCCGGGGCCCCCGTCTCCAACATGAGCCCGCCGACCGCGGTGATGCTCTCGCTGACCGCCGGACAGCTCGGGCTCTGGCTGACGCTCAGGCCGCTGATCACCCGGTGCGCCGGACGCCCCCGCGTCACGGCCGTCCTGAAATGGTGCGGGGCGCGATTCATGACGCTGTATCTCTGGCACATGCCGGCCCTCGTCATGACGGCGGGGATCGCCGTGGTCGGATTCGGCTACGCGACTCCGGCGCCCGGCAGCCCGTTGTGGCTCGCGATGATCCCGCTGTGGGTCGGTGCCGCGGGATTCTTCCTGATGTGCTTCACCCGGATATTCGGCCGGTTCGAATTCCGGCGCCGCTCCGATTCCGGTGCGGTGACGCCTACGGGCCCCGGCAGGGTGGCCGCCGCCGCGGTGCTCGCCGCCGCCGGTCTCCTCGGACTCGCCGCCCAGGGCTTCATCGTCCCCGAGGGCGCGCCGACTCCGGTGCTCTGGGTACTGCTGGTACTGACGGCCCTGGTCGCCGTACAGCGGAAGTCCGTACGACGGAAGTCCGTAC
The DNA here is from genome assembly GCF_042262625.1 of Streptomyces sp. NPDC056347. Lineage (NCBI taxonomy): Bacteria > Bacillati > Actinomycetota > Actinomycetes > Kitasatosporales > Streptomycetaceae > Streptomyces > Streptomyces sp. NPDC056347. The sequence goes on from NZ_JBHJQP010000052.1 coordinate 30,563, forward strand.
GGCAGGCGCCCGTACAGCAGGCGCCCGTACGGGAACCGCGTCCCGCCCCGTTCCCCGCCCCGCGACCCGCCCCCGCCCTCGCCGCACCGCTCCCCGCCGCACGGAAATCGGCATGAGCTAGGCTCGCCGGGGTGCAATGAGGGGCCCCGAACCGGTCACCTCTTGAGGTACCGGCCTGTTGGGCCAGGATGTGAGGCCGCCCGTGCGGGACTACTTGCTGATGCTGTTCGTCACGGCGGCGGTGACCCATCTGCTGACCGCGCCGGTACGGAAGTTCGCCATCTCGATCGGAGTGGTCCCCGAGGTCCGGGCGCGTGACGTGCATCGCGAGCCCACCCCGCGCCTCGGCGGCATGGCCATGTTCGGCGGGCTGCTGGCCGGACTGCTGGTCGCCTCGCACCTGCCGCAGCTGGAAGAGATCTTCACCCAGAGCTCCACGCCCCGGGCCCTGCTGTCCGGGGCGACGCTGATCTGCCTGCTCGGCGTACTCGACGACAAATGGGGCGTCGACGCACTGGTCAAGCTCGGCGGCCAGGTACTCGCCGCCGGGGTGATGGTCTTCCAGGGGCTCACCATCCCCTGGCTCCCCGTACCGGGCACGGACGGGATCTACCTCTCCGACTGGCAGAGCACCCTGCTGACCGTCGGGCTCGTCGTCGTCTCCATCAACGCGGTCAACTTCGTCGACGGCCTCGACGGACTGGCCGCCGGCACGATGGGCATCGCGGCGACGGCGTTCTTCCTGTACGCGTACCGGCTCTGGTACGGCTACGGGATCGAGGCCGCCGCGTCCACCACCCTGATCTCCGCGATCCTCGCGGGCATGTGCCTCGGCTTCCTGATCCACAACTCCCACCCGGCGCGCATCTTCATGGGCGACTCGGGCTCCATGCTGCTCGGCCTGCTCATCGCCGGCTGCGCCGTCTCCGTCACCGGGGACGTCGACCCGAGCCTCCTCAACCAGTCGGTGGACGGCACGTCCGGCTCGGCCGCGATGGTGCCGGTCTACATTCCGCTGCTGCTGCCGCTGTCCGTCATCGCGCTGCCCGTCGCGGACCTGGTGCTCGCCGTCGTACGGCGTACCTGGAACGGGATGTCCCCCTTCGCCGCCGACAAGGGCCACCTCCACCACCGGCTGCTCCAGCTCGGCCACTCGCACCGCCGGGCCGTGCTGCTCATGTACTTCTGGTCGGCGCTGTTCTCGTTCGGGATCGTGGCCTACTCGGCACGGGGCGCCAAGTCCTGGATGCTGTACGGCATCGCGGCCGTCTGCGCCCTGGGCCTGTTCCTGCTGCTCCAGCCCCGCTACGCGGCCCGCCTCACCCGCCGCCTGCGCTCCCGCGGGCCCAGGGGCCGGGTGATCGCCACCGGCGGCAGGGCCACCGGTCCCGACACCGCCCCCCGCCGCCACGCGGACGCCGCCCACCGGCAGGGCTGACCGCGCCACCGACCCAAGTCGCGGCCCCGCACGTCTGATTCATCCTTTGGTCGCGCCGCCGTGGACTTTCGGCGGACGCCCCCGCCCGCACCCGCTCGGAAGACTGGCGGCACCACCCCAACCGCCGACCGACCGGGAGCCGAAGTGCAGCACGACCAGCGCAGTGGAGGAATCAGCCGGGCGAAATTCCTGGCCGGGGCGGGGGCGGTCGGAGCCGCGGCGGCCGCCGGGTCGTTCCTGGCCGGTCCGCCGGCCTCGGCAGCCGCGACCGGCCGAAGGAGAGACCGTACGGGGCTGACGCACCGGGGGATCTGCTACACGGTCGGCGCGGGCGAGACCCCCGGCACCGCGTGGAGCACCACCCGCATGCGCGCGGACCTGCGCGCCATCAAGGACGAACTGCACGCCACATCGATCGAGGTGACCGGCGACGGCGTCGACCGTCTCGACGCCACCGCGTCCGAGGCCGCCGAGCTCGGTCTGCACATCTGGCTCCAGCCGACCCTGGGCGACCGGCCCGCCGGAGAGATCCTCGACCACCTCGCGGAGACCGGCCGGCACCTGGAGCGGCTGCGCCGCCAGGGCGCCCGCGCCGACCTGAGCGTGGGGTGCGAGTTCTGGCTGTTCGTACCGGGCATCGTGCCCGGCGACAACGCGCAGGAACGCATCCGCAATCTGATGGACGGAAACTTCGACCCGGAACGGATGATGCGCCGACTGGCGGCGTTCACGGAACGGGCCGCGGCGGTCGGACGGTCGGTCTTCGGCGGCAAACTGTCGTACGCGGCCGCCCAGGACGACGAGGTCGACTGGAACCTCTTCGACATCGTGGGCATCGACTACTACTCGTACTTCCCCGACCGCGCGGACTACGTGCGCGAGCTGCGCTCGTACCTGCGCTGGGGCAAGCCGCTGGCGATCACCGAGTTCGGCACCTGCGCGTACCGGGGGGCGCCCGAGCTGGGCGGCATGGGCTGGGACACCGTCGACTACACGAAACAGCCGCCCGAGATCAGGGGCGACCTGGTGCGCAGCGAACGCACCCAGGCCGCGTACCTCACCGACCTCCTCGGTGTCTTCGAGGAGATGGGCCTGTACGCCGCGATGGCCTTCGAGTTCGTCACCGCCGACGCCCCGCACTCGCCCGTTCCCCGCTACGACCTGGACATGGCGAGCTACGCGGTGGTGAAGCCGGTCAAGGACCGGTTCGACGACCCGGCCTCCGACTGGCACTGGGAACCCAAGCAGGCCTTCCACGCACTGGCCCGGTGCTACGGGCGGTCGGGGCACCGCCGCTGACGGGCGCGGGCCGGCATCCGCGCGCCTCAGGTCCGTGAGGACGGAGGGCTCTTCACGGACCAGAAGTCCGACGTGACGTCGGGGAAGGGAATCTTCCCTCCGGCATAGTTCGGGCCGACCGTCTCCGCCTTCGGCGGAGAAACCTTGGCGGCGTTCACGCAAGGTGTCGCAACTTCGAAGAAGGCTTGACCGTTACTGCCGACAAGAACACGCACATTGAATTGGTCGGGAGTCCGGTAATACATGGCCGGACTTTTCGAGTTGTTCACCGCGAGTTGCTCGTATCCCTGGCTCTGCCAGTAACGTTCGACAACTCCCAGGAAGCTCCCCCGGCGCTCCTCGGAGACAATCGTCATGACCGCGCGACGCCGTTGCACGTCACATCCGCCCTCGGTCGATCGACCGTGCGTCCAGTGCACCGACGGCTTGATGGCGGCGAACGTGCCATCAAGAATCTCGTCCGCCCGCACCGCCGCCTCCTGCATGTCCATCTGCACTTCCCTCCCGGTCGAATTACCTGACACAGTGCATCCGGCCAGGAGAAGCACCCCCACCACCGCCATTACGGAGTCAGAAATTTTCATCGCGGCGCCTCCAGCGTGATCCGCTCCGATCTACCCACCACGATGTTGGCAATGTTGTCGGCCGAGGGCTGATTCTTCGCCGGGTCGAAGTAGTTCGAATGTGCCGACAGCTCTCCACGGTCTTCCACAATGGTTTCCCCGTCGTCCACCAGGAACCGGGTCGCCCCGAAATCCCTGCTTGCGGGGTCGGTGCCGAACCAGCGCGCGCTGGGCTCGGCCTGTGCGTCCTGGGCCATGTAGCTGCCGATGCCTCCGACGACGGCTCCGGCGCCGCCGCCGATCAGCGCCCCCGGTGGTCCGGCCATGCCGGCACCCAGGACGAACCCGGCCGAGCCTCCGCCGACCGCGCCGGAGGCCATGCCGGTCGCTTCTCCATGGCTCGGGAGTTTGGTGACGATGTCGTTGTCGGCCGCGCCCACGAACACGTGCCCGTTGCCCACGTTGAGGTCCTGGGCGCTGTCCGCGCCCGTGCCGGGGCTTCCGACCAGAATGATGTCGTCGGCGCCGGGGATGCCCCCTTCCGCATGGGCGGCGAGCCCCACCGTGAGGGAACCGTAGGAATGTCCGACGGCGGTGACGTGCGGGGATCCGCCCTCGTGCGTCGCGGAGATTCCGGCCATGAAGGCGTTGTAGTCGGGCGCTCCCGACTCGGCGTCATTCGTGAACATGACGCTTCTGCCACTGGTCAGATCACCCGGAGTGGTCTGCGGGGCGTCGTATCCGAGCCACACGATCGAGGAAGTTCTGCTGCCCGGATCGGCCTCCTGCGCACCGAGAGCCGTCTGCAGCGCGCGGTTCACCGTTCCGTCGGCGAACTCCGCGTCCAGCTTGGTGCCGAGGCCGGGGACGTACGCCGAGACGTTGTCGGCGGTGTCGGGGTTGCCGTAGGCGATGATCGCGCGGCCGTTGCCCTTCTCGCCGATGCCCAGCAAGTACATCGGCGGATCGCCGCCCTGTTCCAGCTTCTCCCGGATCCTCGTCAGGCCGCCCAGCATGTCCCGGGAAGCGTCGTCGTGCCGTGCGCCGAGCCGCCCGATGAGCAGCTGAAGATTCTCACGGTTCGCCTCGTCGCGTGCCGTCGCCGGAATCCCGTCCAGGTTTCCGATCAGCCGGGGGAACGCGGAGATGTACTCCTCGCGCTGTTCCTTGCCGAGGTGGTCCCACCACGCCTTGCGTTCCGCCGGAGATCCGTCGAGCGGAAGGGTCCTCTCCAGGTACGGCTGGGCGGCTCGGCCCACCGCGTCGGTGTCCGAGGCCACGTCCGCCCACGTCGCGGTGGACACCGCGAGGCCCGGTGCCGCCTTGAGCCTGTTGAGCGCCGAGCTGTACCGCTCGTCGATCTCGTGCGCCTCCCGCAGGGCGTGGGCGATGCGGTCGGCGATCTCCTGGGCCTTCGCGCGGTGCGGGTTGGGGCTCTTCAGCCAAGGGGCGCCCGAGGCGCGAGCAGGGTCGTACATGCCGTTGGCGTCGAAGTACCGGCCCGGGTTTCCGGCACCGATGAGTCCGTTGTCGCCCGCCACGGAGCCGCCGGGAAATGGAGTGCCGGTCAGCTCGTCCCTGCCGCCGGCCGGATAGTCGACGCTTCCGTTGTCGTTGACGGCGTATCCGAGGGAGACGGCGTCCTCGAGTGCGTCGCGCAACCGGCGTTGCGGGGCGCCGAGTTCGGCGGCGAGCGCGTCGAGCGTTCCCCGGACGAGGCCGGTCCCGGAGTGGATGTAGTGGTAGTTCTCGCCCAGCCGCTTCAGCCGTCTCACGGCCGACCGGGCGGACTCGCCGTCCTGGGTCCTGGCGAGGCTGCCGCTCATGTCGCCGTCGACACGTTCGCGAGCCGCGTCGGCGAAGGCGGAGACGGCCCGCCAGCCGTCGGCCGCTTCGGTCAGTTCCGACAGCCCGAGGTCGCGGAGGCGCTGCCAGGTCAGCCCGGCTGCCGCACCCATGGCCTACTCGCCCCTGCGCGTGCCGGGCACCACGACCGACGCGGCCGCTTCCGCCGCCTCGGTGTCCGCCTCGCCGAGCTCCACGGCCGCCTGCCGCAACTTCGGCCGCAGGGAGGCGCACTCCTCGCGGACCTGGCCGAGGCGCGTGTCCCACGAACCGAGCACGGACGTGAGCGCGCCGAGGCTGCTCAGCCCGGCCAGGCCGCCGCCGACACCTCCGTGCGCCGTGTGCAGTCCGGCCTTCGCGGCGGACGTGCCGGCCGCCAGCTCGCCGGCGGAACCTGCCGCCTTCGCCCACGGACCGCGCCGGTGCCTCAGCGTTCCGGTGGCGTCCCCGCTCCCTGCCGGACCGGCGTGCCGTGCGGCGGCCTCTGCTTTCAGCTGTTCCCACTCGTCCCACGCCATGCGGGATCGCCCCTCCCGTGTCCCGAGCCCGGCTCGGAGGCCGCACAGCGCCCTCGCGCTGTGTACACCCGACGCGACGGTACGTTACGGGAGGAGCGTGCCGCGACCCGCGCCGTGGGCTCGGGTGGCGCGGGGATCAGGCGTTCGGGGCGACCTTGGAGAGGCCGTTGATGATGCGGTCCATCGCGTCGCCGCCGGTGGGGTCGGTGAGGTTGGCGAGCATCTTGAGGGTGAACTTCATCAGCAGGGGGTGCGTCAGACCGCGCTGGGTGGCGATCTTCATGACCTTGGGGTTGCCGATCAGCTTCACGAAGGCGCGGCCCATCGTGTAGTAGCCGCCGTAGGTCTCCTTGAGGACCTTCGGGTAGTTGTTCAGCGCCAGTTCGCGCTGGGCGGGGGTGGCGCGGGCGTGGGCCTGGACGATGACGTCGGCGGCGATCTGGCCCGACTCCATGGCGTACGCGATGCCTTCGCCGTTGAACGGGTTGACCATGCCGCCCGCGTCGCCGACGAGCAGCAGGCCCCGGGTGTAGTGCGGCTGGCGGTTGAAGGCCATCGGGAGCGCGGCACCGCGGATCGGCTGCGTCATGTTCTCCGGGGTGTAGCCCCAGTCCTCCGGCATCGAGGCGCACCAGGCCTTGAGGACCTCGCGCCAGTCCAGCTCCTTGAAGGCGGAGGAGGAGTTGAGGATGCCGAGGCCCACGTTGGACGTGCCGTCGCCCATCGGGAAGATCCAGCCGTAACCGGGCAGCAGCCGGTCCTGGGGGCCGCGGCGGTCCCACAGCTCCAGCCAGGACTCCAGGTAGTCGTCGTCGTGGCGGGGCGAGGTGAAGTACGTACGCACGGCCACGCCCATCGGGCGGTCCTCGCGGCGGTGCAGGCCCATGGCGAGGGACAGCCGGGTGGAGTTGCCGTCGGCGGCGACGACGAGCGGGGCGTGGAAGGTGACCGGGGTCTTCTCCTCGCCGAGCTTGGCGTGGACGCCGGTGATGCGGCCGGTGCGGGCGTCGACGACGGGGGCGCCGACGTTGCAGCGCTCGTACAGCCGGGCGCCCGCCTTCTGCGCCTGGCGGGCCAGCTGCTCGTCGAAGTCGTCGCGCTTGCGGACCAGCCCGTAGTTCGGGTACGCGGCGAGGTCGGGCCAGTCCAGTTCCAGCCGGACGCCGCCGCCGATGATGCGCAGGCCACGGTTGCGCAGCCAGCCGGCTTCCTCGGAGATGTCGATGCCCATGGCGACGAGCTGCTTGGTGGCGCGCGGGGTGAGACCGTCGCCGCAGACCTTCTCCCGGGGAAAGGTCGTCTTCTCCAGGAGGAGAACGTCCAGTCCCGCCTTGGCGAGGTAGTACGCCGTGGTGGAACCGGCCGGGCCCGCACCGACGACGATCACATCCGCGCTGTGCTCGGAGAGGAGCTGCTCGGTCACGGTCGGATCTCCCGAAGACTCGAATTCGCGTGCCGCGCGGCACCTGTCCCGTGCAGTCTAGGGGGGTTGGCTGATCGACTTCCCGAAGGGCTCCCCGATGTCGACCGTGCTCCCCGGCGCTCCCTCCGTACAGCTGCGTGTCCCGACCGACGAGGACGCGCTGTCCTGGCACCGCGCTTTCGACGACCCCGAGGTGATGGAGTTCTTCGGCGGTGTGCCGGAGGAACTCTCGCTGTACGAGGAGTGGACCGCCCGGCAGCGCAGGCTCGACGCCGAACTCGGCTACTGCCTCTGGACGGTGATCGGCGAGGACGGGGAGGTGGCCGGGTTCACCGGCGCCCAGCCCTGGTCCCGGACGGATTTCGGGCCGGTCGGCGAGATCGAGATCGGCTGGCGGCTGGCCCGCTCCGCCTGGGGCCGGGGGTACGCCACCACCGCCGCGCGCGTCACGCTGGAGCGGCTGCGGGCGGCCGGGCTGGAGCGGGTGGTGGCGGTGATCGACACGGGCAACGCGCGGTCGATCGCCGTGGCCCGGCGACTGGGCATGGAGCGGGCGGAGACCTTCGCGACGTCGCTGCCCGGCCAGGAGGCGGTCTGCTTCCGGCTGGAGTTGACGGCGCCGGCGTCCGCGTAGGGCCGGCGCCGTCGGCACGGGGCCGGGCGATGTCGTCGAGGACCCGGGTGGGCGGCGCGGTGCCGAAGGTCCGCCGAGCGGCTTACGAACTCCGGTGGCGGGAACGGGAACGAGGGCGGGGACGGAACCGGCGTCCGCGGAAGGACGCGTCCGTGGAAGCCCTGTGCGCACCCACGGAAGGATGCGTCCGTGGAAGCCCTGGGCGCCTCCACGGACGCATCCCTTCCGAGCGTCCGGTTTCCCTGCCGCGAAAGTCGCCGAACCGTTGCCTCAGGGGCGTACGCCCCGGTGCAGGGCCACGACGCCGCCGGTGAGGTTGCGCCAGGCGACCTTCGACCAGCCGGCCCGCTGGAGCGCGGCCGCGAGTCCCGGCTGGTCGGGCCAGTCGCGGATGGACTCGGCGAGGTAGACGTACGCGTCCGGGTTGGACGACACGGCGCGCGCGACCGACGGCAGCGCCCGCATCAGGTACTCGGTGTAGACGGTGCGGAACGGCGCCCAGGTCGGATGCGAGAACTCGCAGATCACCACCCGTCCGCCCGGCCTGGTCACCCGGTACAGCTCGCGCAGCGCCGCCTCCGTGTCCTGGACGTTGCGCAGCCCGAAGGAGATCGTCACCGCGTCGAAGGTCTCGTCGCGGAACGGCAGCCGGGTCGCGTCGCCCGCGGTGAACGGCAGCCAGGAGTTGCGCTTCTTGCCCTCCTGGAGCATGCCGAGGGAGAAGTCACACGGCACGACGTACGCGCCGGTCGCGGCGAAGGGCAGCGAGGACGTGGCCGTGCCCGCGGCCAGGTCGAGGATCTTCTCCGCGGGGCGGGCGTGCACCGCCTTCGCGACCTCCTTGCGCCACAGCCGGGCCTGGCCGAGTGACAGCACGTCGTTGGTGAGGTCGTAGTTCGCCGCCACGCCGTCGAACATCTCGGCGACTTCGTTCGGCTGCTTGTCCAGGGATGCTCGGGTCACCCACCCATTCAAGCAGCCCGCTCCCCGGGGCTCGGCTCCGGTGGTGGGTCGGGCCCCGGGGCCGGGGCGGGGACCGGTGTCCGGGCGGACTGAACCGATCGCTCGTATCCATGGTCAGTACAGGCAGGCGGCGCGACGCCGCCGGGAGTCAGGGGGGAGCCCGGATGTCCGCACGAGGTGCACGTACGGGGTCGGGGCCGGGGGGCCGTGGAGGGCGGTTGCCGGGTGCCGCAGTGGCGGTCGTGGTGCTCTGTGCAGCCGCCGTGCTGGTGCCCCGGTGGAACACCGGTGCCGAGGACCGGGCGGACACTCCCGGCGGGTCCGGCGGGTCCGGCGGGTCCGGCGGGTCCGGCGGGTCCGGCGGGTCCGGCGGGTCCGCCGCCTCCGGGAGCCCGGCCGCCACCGGCACGTTCACCGTCGCCCGGGGCGGCCCGGCCGGTTCCGGGGGCCGCGGCGGAAGCATGGCGTACCGCGTCGAGGCCGAGGACGGTTCGGGCGTGGACGCGGACCGGGCCGCCGACGAGATCGCCCGGATACTGGCCGCGCCCCGCGGCTGGGCGCACCGCGGCGAGCACCGCTTCCGCCGGGTCTCCTCGGGCCCGGCCGGGCTCGTCATCCGCATCGCCACCCCGGCGACCACCGACGCCCTCTGCGGGAAGGGCGGCCTCGACACCCACGGCGAGGTCAACTGCCGGGTCGGCACCGACGTCATGGTCAACCTCAAGCGCTGGCAGCAGGGGTCCCCCGAGTTCCGCGGGCCGCTCGCCGAGTACCGGGCCCTGATCGTCAACCACGAGGTCGGCCACTGGCTGGGCCACGGCCACGAGACGTGCCCGGGCCCGGGGCGCCCCGCCCCCGCGATGATGCAGCAGATCTACGGGCTGAAGGGGTGCGTCGCCAACGCCTGGCCGTACGGCGCCGACGGGCGCTACCTGGGCGGCCCGGCCGTGCCGTGACGGCCCTCAGCTGCGGCGGAACACCAGGCGTCCGCCGAGCACCGTCGCCACGCAGCTCCCGGCGCCCTCGGTGCGCAGCGCCGCGAGGTCCGGTACGCCGAACACCGCGAGGTCGGCGGGGCCGCCCACGGTCAGGGCCGACGCGAAGAGCGCGGCCGGGCCGTCCGGCTCCGCGAGGGCGGCCAGCGGGTCGAGCAGGGCCGGTCCGGCGGACCGTGCCGGGGCGTGCGGACGCAGTCCCGAGCGGGCGACCGCGGTGCGTACGGCGGGGCGGGTGAACGGGCCGCTCACGGCGGTCGTACCGTGCCGCAGCATCCGTTGCAGACCGCGGCGGGCGCTGGCGCCCCAGCGGGCGTCGTCCATCCCGAGCGCGGCGAGTGCGGCGCCGGTGAGCGGTTCGGTGCCGAGTTCGCCGGCCTCGCGCGGGTCGGGGTGGTACGCGGCTTCCAGCAGGGCCGGGGCCGCCGCGTTCAGCAGCCCCGGGGTGATCAGCCCGGACCAGCGCCGGACGCGGGCCGCCGGGTGGGCGGCGGCCAGCTCCGCGTACGCCCCGACCGCGACGACCGTGGCGCCGTCCACGGCCACGGCGTCCGCACCCTCCGGGACGCCGTCGGCCGGGCCGCCGTGCACCGCGTCCGCGGCGTGCACCGTCAGCACGGCCGCCGCCTCAGTTGGCGTCGAGGAGCTTCAGCTCCGGGTGGGCGGTGCCGCCCTCGATCGCGGTGGAGGAGATGTGCGAGACCACCCGGTCGTCGACCGGGTCGTTCGCCGGGTCGTCGTGCACGACGAGGTGCTCGTACGTGGTGGCGCGCTGGGCCGGGACCCGGTCCGCCTTGCGGATCAGGTCGATGATCTCCATCCGGTTGGAGCGGTGCCTGGCCCCGGCGGAGGAGACGACGTTCTCCTCCAGCATGATCGAGCCGAGGTCGTCGGCGCCGTAGTGCAGCGACAGCTGGCCGACCTCCTTGCCGGTGGTCAGCCAGGAGCCCTGGATGTGGGCGACGTTGTCCAGGAAGATCCGGGCGATGGCGATCATCCGCAGGTACTCGAAGAGCGTGGCCTGCGTCCGGCCCTTCAGCTTGTTGTTCTCCGGCTGGTACGTGTACGGGATGAAGGCGCGGAAGCCGCCGGTGCGGTCCTGCACGTCGCGGATCATCCGCAGGTGCTCGATGCGCTCGGCGTTGGTCTCGCCGGTGCCCATCAGCATGGTGGAGGTGGACTCGACACCGAGGCCGTGGGCGATCTCCATGATCTCCAGCCAGCGCTCGCCGGACTCCTTCAGCGGGGCGATGGCGGTGCGCGGCCGGGCCGGGAGCAGCTCGGCACCGGCTCCCGCGAAGGAGTCGAGACCGGCGGCGTGGATGCGCTGGACGGCCTCCTCGACGGAGACCTTGGAGATCCGGGCCATGTGCTCGACCTCGGAGGCGCCCAGCGAGTGGATGACCAGCTGCGGGAACGCCTTCTTGATCGCGGAGAAGTGCTTCTCGTAGTACTCGACGCCGTAGTCCGGGTGGTGTCCGCCCTGGAACATGATCTGCGTGCCGCCCAGCTCGACGGTCTCCGCGCAGCGGCGCAGGATGTCGTCCAGATCGCGGGTCCAGCCCTTGTCGGTGTCCTTCGGCGCGGCATAGAAGGCACAGAACTTGCACGCCGTGACACACACGTTCGTGTAGTTGATGTTGCGCTCGATGATGTACGTCGCGATGTGCTCCGTACCGGCGTAACGACGGCGGCGTACGGCGTCGGCGGCCGCGCCCAGCGCGTGCAGCGGCGCCGAGCGGTAGAGGTCGAGCGCCTCCTCCGGGGTGATCCGCCCGCCCTCGGCGGCTCGGTCGAGGATGGGCTGGAGGTCGGCCTTCTCGGTCACCGGGCGTCACCTTTCGGCGGTTTTTGAACGGGTCTACGGACCGGCTCAGCGTACGCCAGCCCTCTTCGGGCTCAGTCGTCGGACCTGCTGAGCGTGCCGTACGGAAGTCCGGCGCCGCGCTCCTCGGACCGGAAGCGCAGGGTGCCGTCGGCGGCCCGGGTGAAGTGCACATCGGTGGTGGTGGCGGTGCACAGGCCCGGGGTGCTGGGCCGGTCCGGGTCGGAGCGTTCGTGGAGCTTCAGTTCCTCGGCGGTGCCGGAGGCGAGGCTGGCGACGCTGTTGCAGCGGACGGTGAACCCGAGGCTGGTGATCTCGGTGGTCATGCGGACCACGTCCTTGCCCGTCTTCCCCGCGGTGAAGACGGCGGTGAGCGTGCCGTGCGGCTGGCCGGTGGTCTTCTCGGTGACCGGGCCCTTCCAGGTGCCGATGAACTCCTTGGGCAGTTCGCCGATCTCCTCCGGGCTCTGCGAGGCGGCCGGCAGGGTGCCGCCGTCCCCGCCGTGCTCGGCCTTGGTCCCGCCGCCCGGGAACAGGTCGAGGAGGAACGCGCCGCCCACGGTCACCGCCGCGAGCGCGCCCGCCACCGCGAGGGCGACGGTGCAGCTCACCCTCCGCCGCCGGTCCGCGCCCGTACTTCCGGGGCCGACGCCCGCGCCGACGGTGAGGGAGTGGTGGGCCTCGCGCGCGCCGGGCGGCCCGGACGCGCCGCCACGCGCCGGGGCCTCGGGGCCGCCCGCCGTGCCGAGGCTCCTCGCCGTCCCGTAACCGCTCGCCGTCCCGCCGGGCCCGCCGGGCCTGCCGTCCGGGCCGGGGGCCGCGGGCCACGAGGGCAGCACGCCCGGGTGGGTCAGCCGGGTCGGGTCGTGCGTGGGGAAGGGCCTGGCCGGAGAGCCGAACCCGCCGCCCACGCCACCGGCCCCGTTCGCCCCGCCGCCGTCCCCCTGCGTGTTGCCCGGGCCCCACTCCGAGCCGCTGAACGGCACCGGCCCCGACTGCACCGGCGCGTCCTGCGGCTCCAGGTCCAGCAGCGCCACCGCGGCCCGGCTCACCTCACGCTCCACCGGACCGGGCAGCCAGCCGGCCGTCATCAGCGCGGCGGCCCCGCCCGGTGCCAGTCGCCGGGCCAGCTCCCGGGGCGTCGGCCGGTGGCCCGGCTCCTTCTCCAGGCACCCGGCGACGACCTCCAGCAGGTCCCCCTCCAGCTCTCCCAGCTCCGGCTCCTCGTGCACCACCTTGTAGAGGAGCACCGCGGAGGAGTCGCCGAGGAAGGGGGCGCTGCCGGTCGCCGCGTACGCGAGGACCGCGCCGAGCGAGAAGACGTCGGCCGCTCCCGAGATGTCGGTGCCGCGGATCTGTTCCGGCGCCATGTAGCCGGGCGAGCCGACCGAGACCCCGGTCGAGGTGAGCGAGGCGGTGGCGCCGAGCGCCCGGGCGATCCCGAAGTCGATCAGCCGGGGGCCGTCCAGGGCGAGCAGTACGTTGGACGGCTTCACGTCGCGGTGGATGACGCCCTGCTCATGGACGGCGGCCAGCGCCTCGCCGAGCCCGGCGCCCAGGGCCCGTACCGCGTTCTCGGGCAGGGGGCCGTGCTCCTCGACCGCGTGGGAGAGCGGCGGCCCGGCCACGTAGCCGGTGGCGACCCAGGGAATGGGGGCGTCCGGGTCGGCGTCCAGCACGGGGGCCGTCCACTGCGCGCCGATCCGCCGAGCCGCCTCCACCTCTCGCCGGAACCGGGCACGGAACTGTTCGTCGAGCGCGAAATGCGGGTGGACCACCTTGACCGCGACGGTGCGTCCGCCCGCGCTGCGCCCCAGATAGACCCGTCCCATGCCGCCTGCACCGAGTCTGCCGAGCAATCGGTAGGCACCGATGGTCAGCGGTTCGCCGGCTTCCAGCGGCTGCATATGTGGACTCCCCCTGTGGACCGGCCCGACCTCCGACCGAAGCCTAGGGGGCGAAGGTCATCAGGTCCCAGAGGAAACCATCCGCCTATTTCGCCCCCAAGGGAACGAACGACAACTTTCGGCACAACAAAAGGCGCGAATGAGTCGTTCACCCGAGCGATTCCGCCCCGGGGCCGGCATCTGGTCCGGACCCATTCGAGAATCGGCTATTCATCGCTTATTCGTCCGAATCCAGGCGGACCGGCGGAAGGAACCCCGCAAGACGCGGGAGACGACGGAAGGAACGGCGGATGAGCGGGCGGGCGTGCGGCAGAAGGAACGGCGGGAGAACGCCGGACGGAACGGCGAAGGGAACAGCCGCAGGAACAGCCGCAGGAACACCGGAGGAACGCCGGAAGGACGGGACGGGATAAGCGGCCGGGAAAGCACGGCATTCACCCGCGCCCCGCCCTTGGGGCACACACCGATGCCGGCGGGCCCGGGCCGGACC